>JARRQD010000095.1:0-10534 GCA_037382205.1 Candidatus Thiodiazotropha sp. | reverse complement strand
TTGTCATCGGAGCCATCGTCCGGTTTGTCATCGGAGCCATCGTCTGGGTTGTCATCGGAGCCATCGTCGGGATTGTCATCGGAGCCATCGTCCGGTTTGTCATCGGAGCCATCATCCGGTTTGTCATCGGAGCCATCGTCTGGCTTATCATCGGAACCATCATCCGGGGTATCCTCATTAGGACCGGTAGTAAAATTCCAACTTTCAGGTTGTGCGGGATTGCCTGCGATATCCTGAATACCATTACCCACGGTGACTGTATATTGTGTCTCCTCTGCGAGCGAACTGTTAGGAGTGAATATAATACTGTGGCTTACATCATCATAGCTGACGCTGCCAGGTACCAGAATGTCACTACTGCTCAGGGTCAGGCTTGATTCATTGATGCTGCTCTCCGAAAGGGCCTCATCAAATGTCAGGCTGATCATCGCCTTGGTGGATACGCTTGTCTGGTCTGCGTCCGGGTAGCGGTGGGTGATGGTGGGTGCTACTCCATCCTCTGCAGGCGATATCTGCAGGCTGAATCCGGCGATATCGACAGACATCCCGTCGAAAACGATCAGATAGAATGTGACTTGTGTCGGCTCATCCACTTCAGGTGCAATAAATGAGAGCGAGTCGTTAAAACAGTTTTCAAGGGCGATCTTTGGGCCTTTGGCTTGACGCCAGTAAAATCTGAGTTCATCCCCATCTTCGTCGTATGATCCGGAACCATCCAGTAGCACGGTCTCGCCGGAAAAATAGGTGTGAGCGCCAATGATATCTGCAACGGGTCTGTTGTTAGAGTTCCAGTCCCACCTCGATCTCTGATATCGCCTTTTTGAGGTATTGTTATCGCTGTAGCGATATTCTGCGTCATACTGGCCGCTTGCGTAGTTTGTCGACTCTCGCTGTTCAGTATCGTTGGTGCTGGAGCTGTTGGTTTCTGAATCACTCCCGCAGCCGCTTGCAGCAGCGCAAAGCATTGCTATAGTGGTGATCACGGGTAAATTATATTTATCCATCATATTAGATCCTTCTCTTGTTTTTAATTGCTTGAGGAACCTACGAAGGAGTCTGGGCCAATTTAAAACGCATCCATTCAAGTTACAGACCATGCCTAACTGTAGGCTTGTATGAAGATCCACTCCGCAGGTGTGGTGCGGTTTGGCGGATATTTGTCGCTTTGTGACTCGCTCAGAGGTTGCTTAACCACATCAGTACGATGATCAACTGATTCACGGGATAATACGCATTCACTTAAGCTAAACAGGGGAGAGGGTCTCAAAGACAGGCTGCACAGATCACAGGATTGGAGTTTGTTTTAAAAACTGTTAGCCACATCCCAGCCTCATCCAGCAATGAGAGTTCGAACAATTAACTGAGTGGTGTTTATTAATTCGGCGACTGATCGGCTTGATAAATAGCCAGAAGATCACCCATTTCAGGCACCAAGGTACTATTTGACCCGCATTCCAGGCTGTGCGCCATCATCCGGATTGAGGATATAGAGATTCTTACCGCCCGGTCCGGCTGCCAATACCATACCTTCAGAGATACCAAAACGCATCTTTCTTGGCGCCAGGTTGGCGACCATCACGGTCAGCTTTCCCTGCAGATCTTCTGGTGCATAGGCCGACTTGATCCCGGCAAAAACGTTGCGGGTCTCACCGCCCAGATCGAGGGTCAGTTGCAGCAGTTTGTCGGCGCCTTCCACATGCTCCGCCTTGGCGATCCTGGCGATACGCAGGTCGAGTTTGGCAAAATCGTCGAACTGGATGGTGTCGGCGATCGGATCTTTGGCCAGCGACGAGTCTGTGGCTGGCTTTGCTTGCGTGGTCTGTTGCTGCGCAGTTAGATCTTCTTTGGAGTGCTCAAGCATCGCTTCGATCTGTTTCGGCTCGACCCGGGTCATCAGTGGTTTGAACTTGCTGATGGCGTGACCGGTCAGCGGGGTAGCCAGTTGCTCCCAGCTGAGGCGGTCGATCTGCAGGAAGGATTCTGCCATCTCTGCCGTGCCGGGCAGGATCGGGCGAAGGTAGCCAATCAGCAGACGGAACAGGTTGAGGCCGTCGCTGCAGATGGCCTGCAGTTGCGTTTCCTTTCCCTCCTCCTTGGCAACCACCCAGGGTTTCTGCTCATCGATATATTGATTGGCCCGGTCGGCCAGCGCCATGATCTCCCGTACTGCGCGACTGAACTCCCGTTTCTCGTAGTGTTCGGCGATGCTCTCCCCGGCGGTGACAAACTCATCGAACAGGGCCTGTTCGGTCACTTGCTCGGCCAGTTTGCCTTCGAATCGTTTACTGATGAATCCGGCGCAGCGGCTGGCGATGTTGACTACCTTGCCGACCAGGTCGCTGTTGACCCGCTGGGCGAAGTCTTCCAGGTTGAGGTCGATATCGTCGACACCGGAGCCCAGCTTGGCGGCGAAGTAGTAGCGCAGATACTCCGGATTGAGATGATCCAGGTAGGTGCGCGCCTTGATGAAGGTGCCCCGGGATTTGGACATCTTTGATCCATCTACGGTGAGAAAGCCATGGGCGAATACCGCACTGGGTGTGCGGAAGCCTGCACCGTGCAGCATCGCCGGCCAGAACAGGGTGTGGAAGTAGATGATATCTTTACCGATAAAGTGGTAGAGCTCGGTGTCGCTGTCCTCCGCCCAGTAGCTGTCGAAGTCGAGACCTTCGGTGTTGTCGCAGAGGTTGCGGAAACTGGCCATGTAGCCGATCGGGGCATCGAGCCAGACATAGAAGTATTTACCTGGATGGTCGGGGATCTCGAAACCGAAGTAGGGGGCGTCTCTGGAGATATCCCACTCTTGCAGGCCCGCCTCGAACCACTCGTCCAGCTTGTTGGCCACCTCACTCTGCACATGACCGCCGCCAGTCCACTCTTTGAGCATGGCTTCGAAATCCGCCAGCTTGAAGAAGTAGTGGTCCGACTCCCGCTGTTCCGGCACAGCGCCGGATACCGCAGAGACCGGGTTCTTCAGCTCTGCCGGGGAGTAGCTGGCGCCGCACACTTCGCAGTTGTCACCATACTGATCTTCTGAGCCGCATTTGGGGCAGCTTCCCTTGATGAACCGATCTGGAAGAAACATCTGCTCCAGCGGATCGTAGGCCTGGGTGATGGTACGTTTGGCGATATGGCCACCATCCCGGTTGCGCTCGTAGATGGTGTTGGCGCAGACCTGGTTCTCGGGGGAGTGGGTGGAGTGGTAGTTGTCGAAACCGATGCGGAATTCGGCAAAGTCGGCACTATGCTCCTGTTCCACCCGCTCGATCAGGGTCTCGGGTTCAATCCCCTCTTGACGGGCTCTGAGCATGATCGGGGTGCCATGGGCGTCATCGGCACAGACGTAGTAGCACTCATGCCCGCGCATTTTCTGAAAACGTACCCAGATGTCGGTCTGTATGTATTCCACCAGGTGACCGATATGGATTGGCCCGTTGGCGTAGGGCAGGGCGCTGGTGACTAGGATTTTTCTCGGTGTGTTGTTCATCTTGAGTGTTGTTTTCAGTTTGCTGCAGGGTGTTTGCCCGGAAAAACCGGAATTATCACATATCAGTCCGAAAATAGGTAAGCCACCCTCTCGATTTGGAGCAAAACCGGTTTCACACGATGGTCATCTCAGCGCAATCGAATGCTCACAATGGCGCAAACCCCATGTCATGCGGCTCCCCTAAGCTCTGCCTGATTTATCTGTAGGAGCCTGCATGTGCTGAATGTTGAACAGGTCTTGACCAATCGTTTTCCAGGATTTTTTGAAAAACAGCCCGCGCTGCTGACCAAGCCCATGTTGAAAATCCTGCGGCTGCTGTTTCGCGAGCGGCAGATCAATCGATTTCTGCAAGAACACCACGCCCTGCGGGGGCTCGAGCTGATCGAAAAGGTCGTTGAGTTTTTCGATATGGATTATCTGGTGTCGAACAAGGATCTGGAGAATATCCCCTCCAGTGGTCGGGTCATTGTGGTGGCCAACCATCCTCTGGGGGCGCTCGATGCGCTCAGTCTGATCCTTATGATCAGCCGGGTGCGCCGGGATATCCGGGTGGTGGCGAATGATTTGTTGTCGTCGATCGAGCCACTGAAGGATCTGCTGTTGCCGGTGGACAATATGGGCGGAGGATCGAGTCGCCAAGGTGTCAAGCAGATCTATGCTGCCTTGCAGCGTGAACAGCTGGTGATTATCTTCCCGGCCGGTGAGGTCTCCAGATTACGACCAAACGGGGTCAGGGATGTACGTTGGAAGAGCGGTTTCATGCAGTTCGCCCGGCGTACCGGATCACCTCTGTTGCCGATCTACATCGATGCTTGTAATTCCCCCTTGTTCTATGGGGTGTCGATGCTCTATAAGCCGGTGGCTGCGCTGCTCCTGGTGCAGGAGATGTTCTTGCAGCGATCCAATACCATCGCCTTCCGGGTTGGGGAGCTGATTCCCTACGCCCATCTGAATGTGGAAGGTATCCGGCTGAAGTCCAGGGTGAAGATGGTGCGTAAGCATCTCTACCGGATCTCTCAGCGTAAACCGGGGGTGTTCACCACCGAGAAGAGTATTGCCCACCCTGAGTCGCGACAGGCTCTGAAAAAGGAGTTGAGCAAGGCAGAGGTGCTGGGACAGACTCGTGACGGTAAGCAGATTCTGTTGATGGATTGGCAGCCGGGCAGTGCCCTGATGCGGGAGATTGGACGGTTGCGTGAGTTGAGTTTTCGTAAGGTGGGCGAGGGAACCGGCAAGCGTCGCGATACCGACAAATACGACCTGCACTATCGCCATCTGGTGCTGTGGGATGAGATGGAGTTGGAGGTGGTCGGTTCTTATCGCATCGGTGAGGTGGGCTCGATCTTGGTCAACCAGGGGAGTGACGGCCTCTACACACGTTCATTGTTCAAGTTTGATGAGAGTTTCAATCGCTATGCCCGCCAGTCGATTGAGCTTGGGCGCAGCTTCGTGCAACCCCGCTATTGGGGAAGTCGGGCTCTCGATTATCTGTGGCAGGGGGTTGGGGCCTATCTGAAGCACCATCCCGAAATCAAGTATATGTATGGGCCGGTGAGTATCAGCGCCCACTACCCGAAACCGGCCAGAGACCTGATGGTCGATTTTTATCAGCGCTACTATGCCAATAAATCGTATCTGGGGCAGGCTAAGGTGCCCTATCAGATCAGCCAGTCGACCTGGGGTGAGTTTGGCCAGGTTTTCTGCGGTGAGGACTATGAGGCTGACTTGCAGGAGCTGAAAAACCAGCTGGCACTGTTTGATCTGACCATCCCAACCCTATACAAGCAGTACACGGATCTGTGTGAACCTGGTGGTGTGCAATTTCTCGATTTTGGTGTGGATCCAGAGTTTGCCGGATGTACCGATGGCATGATTCTGGTGGAGATCGCCAAGCTGAAGGCGGCCAAGCGTAAACGCTACATGGGAGGGTAGGTGTTGATTGGTTGTGTTGCAGCAACCCAACCACCCGGTTAAGGGTGGTGGGGGCTGCTCTAGCGCAGTCGAACCGGAACGGCTTCAGTATCACAATCCGAGTCGTTACAGGCCTCAATGATGATGTAGAGATCTTCTGGAAGGCTGTCGATCAACTCATCCACGTCATATTCGTAGTTGTCATCGTCCTCGCAGACCATCTCCAGGTTGTTGTCGAACCAGCAATCTTCTTCGTTCCTGTCGTCGTGATCACAACGGCCATACTCACCACACCAGACGTAGTAGAAGCGAATGTCGTTGTCTTCATCCAGGTTGCTATTCACGCTGAGATAGAAATGGGCGTTGTAGCCGCTGGCGTTGTCATCGTCAACTTTCCAGACCAACTCGAACTCACCGTTATTGATCGAAGAGTCGATGGTAACCCGGTCATCTTCGAGGTCAGATGAAGATCCGTTGATTCTGAACTCTTTGACCTCTACATCGTCTCCGCCGCCGTTACAACCGGCAACCATCAGTGCGAATGCGGTCAATGAGGCGAGAATCAAATTTTTGAGCATAATATGTTCCTCCTTCCATGGTTAGCAAAGGTATATGTGGTGTTATAGTAAACTATCCCATTCAGAGATTGGGGGCGTCAAGTTGCATATTGTATCGAATTGTAGCAGTAATGCTTCAAATCGCTTTTTAATCCGGTTACTTATTGCGCTTTTCGCTGCTCCTTAGGCGGTTGGGTTGAGCTTCAGTCAACGCCCCTCTCTCCGGGTGTCTTTGGCGGGGCCATGCAGAATCTTCGGTTGTGCTCGGTGGTATCGCGATAAACCTCTGTCAGAGCATGAAAAGCAGGATCAAGCCACCCAGTATGAGCCGGTAGATGACGAATGGGGTCATGCCGATGTTCTCGATGAAGCGTAGAAAATAGTGAATGCAGAGATAAGCGGTGATGAACGCCAGAGCCGCGCCAAGGCTGATGGAGAACCAGTCCACCTCAGTTTCACTCTGCAGCAGATCGAGACCGAGTAAGCCGCCGGACATAAGGATGGTGGGGATGGAGATGAGAAACGAGAAGCGGGATGCGGCTTCTCGGGTCAGCCCAAGGAACAGCCCGGCAGTCATGGTTGAACCGGAGCGTGAGGTGCCGGGTATGATCGCCATCGCTTGAAACAGGCCGATCAGCAGGGCATCTCGCCACCTGATTGAGTATTCATCCCGCTGGCGTTTGCCAAACTGGTCCGCCAGCAGCAGCAATAGACCGAAGCCGATGGTGGTGATGGCAATCACTAGGGGAGAGCGCAAGTCAGTCTCCACCAGGGATTTCATCAACAGCCCGAACAGCCCGACTGGAATGGTCGCGATGACGATCATCCAGCCGAGTCGCGACGCTTGGGAGCGGGCTGCGGGATTCACCCAAGAGCGGAAAAAATCCTGAGATATGGAGATCACCTGATGGCGGAAATAGCCGATGACCGCCGCCAAGGTACCAACATGAACGGCCACGTCGAAGGCCAATCCCTGGTCGGCATAGCCGGCGACCCTGGGCGCCAGGATCAGATGGGCTGAACTGGAGATTGGTAGAAATTCAGTCAGCCCCTGGACGGCGGCCAGAATGATAATTTGTAGAAGTTCCATCTTGCTTGAACCTATTGATCGACAGGCTAGGACCTGTCGGAAAACTGCAAAAATAAATCGTCGTTCCGGTGCTGGCCGGAACCCAGTAACCCGTTCATTTCTCTGGATCCCGGCCTACGCCGGGATGAGATGATTTTATCAACGAGATTTATATAAGGGTCGATTTCTGGATTAGTTAGACCAGGGCTCGTTCAGCTGTTTCTGTTCCCAGGCCAGAGCGGAGCTGGCGATCACAGAGAGGTCGTCATATTGAGGCGCCCAGCCGAGGACTTCGCGCACCTTATCAGCACCGGCCACCAGTTCAGGAGGGTCGCCGGCACGGCGCTCAGCCTCGATGATGTTGAGCGGCGCGCCATGGGCCGTCTCCACCGATTTCAGTAGCTCACGAACTGAGAAGCCGTGTCCGTAGCCACAGTTGAGGATCGCCGAGTCGCCACCCTTGCGCAGATAGTCCAGGGCTTTGACATGGGCAGTTGCCAGGTCTTCCACATGGATGTAGTCGCGCACTCCGGTGCCGTCCGGTGTGGGGTAGTCGGTGCCGAAGATATAGACCGCATCCCGTTTTCCGACCGCCGCTTCACAGGCCACTTTGGTCAGCAGGGTGGCTTTGGGGGTGGACTGACCGATTCGGCCCTCCAGGTCGCAGCCGGCCACATTGAAATAGCGCAGCGCGATATAGTTCATGTCACTGGCCAGTGACAGATCGTGCAGCATCATCTCCGACATCAGCTTGGAGGTGCCGTAGGGGTTGATCGGGCTGGTGGGGGTATCTTCGTAAGCGATGCCTTTTTCTGGAATGCCGTAGACCGCCGCCGTCGATGAGAAGACAAAGTTCTTCACCCCGGCTTCGGCGCAACACTGCAACAGGTTGCGGGTATTGCAGGTGTTATTGGCGTAGTACTTGAGGGGATTCTCCACCGATTCAGGGACGATGGTGTGGGCGGCAAAGTGCATGACCGTATCGATGTCGTGCTGCTGAAGAATTCGGCTCACCAGCTCCCGGTCGCCGGTATCACCAACCACCAGCTCGCCATATAGGACGGCTTGACGGAAACCGGTGCAGAGGTTGTCCAGGGTGACCAGTCGCTCACCGGCTTCGCCAAGCTGACGAGCGGTGTGACTGCCAATGTAACCAGCGCCGCCGGTAACCAGAATTCCTTTTTTCGACATAAATGATTCCCCATCAAAGTGGTCTGCTGCCCGCTCTCCCATCAGCTGATATCAGTAAGCTGTAGCAGCTGCAATAGGATTTGAACAGGCGGGTAAAAAAATTGGCCTACATGATAACGATGGATTAAGCGGGAGTCATGCACTGATTGTGCTAGTGTGGTGGAATGAGGGGTATTTTTAACCGTTTAAACGCAAAGCCCCATTTCAGTTTCGTTATTGGAGTCTGAACAGACGTTGGGTATTGAGGCGGGTTTGTGCAGCAATCTGTTGTGTGGATTGTTCACGCAGTTGACTGAACTGTTCGATGATCAGTGGTAGATAGGCGGGTTCGTTACGTTGCCCCCGATGTTGGCAATCTGGTTGGTCCGGTGAGTCGGTTTCCAGCAGTAGAGACTCCAGTGGCAGCGTGCTCACCAGATGTCTGAGGCGCTTTGCCCGCTCATAGGTCACTGGGCCACCGAAGCTGAGATAAAAGCCCATCTCGATCAACCGATGAGCCTGCTGTTCACTCCCTGAGTAGCTGTGCAGCATGCCTCGGACACCGGGGAAGCGCCGCAGGGTATTGATTACCGCTTCCACTGAGCGGCGGGCGTGGATGATTACCGGCAGATCGAATTGTCTGGCCAGTTGCAGCTGAGCCTCGAAGATCTGCTGCTGTCGCTCGGCTTGAGGATTGTCGATATAGAAATCGAGTCCACACTCTCCGACCGCCACCGGTTTTTCCTGGGCCAGCCAATCTTCCAGCTGATCGAGATGGTGATCTTGATGATCAGAGAGAAACATCGGGTGCAGGCCATAGCTGGGGTGAAGTCCCGTATGCGTCGCGCAGAGTTGCTTCAGGCGAGGCCACCAGCTGGCTTTAATGGCTGGAATGATCTGTTGTTCTACCCCCGCTTGGTGGGCCCTGGCCAAAGCCTCCGGCCGATCGAGGTCAAAACTCGCATCGTCGAAGTGGCTGTGGGCATCGATCAACGGCGGCTGAAGACCCATTGATCATCCTTTGATAGTTTGCTGTTGAACCGATAACCGTCCACATCGAAATCCTTGATGCTTTCGGGATCGCTGAGCCGATGGTCGATGATATAGCGGCTCATCAATCCCCGTGCCTTTTTGGCAAATACACCGATCATACGGTAGCTGCCGTTCTTTCTCTCCTTGAACTGGGGGGTGATGATGCGGCCATCGATGAGTTTGGGTTTGATCGATTTGAAGTACTCGTTAGAGGCCAGATTGATCAGGATGTCGTCCCCCTGAGCCTTCAGGTCCTTGTTGATTGCTTTCGTGATCTGTTCACCCCAGAAGGCGTAGAGATCCTTACCCTGCTGATTGGGCAGTTTGGTGCCCATCTCCAGCCGGTAGGGCTGCATCAGGTCAAGCGGCTTCAATACCCCGTAGAGGCCTGAGAGTATGCGCAAATGCTGCTGGGCAAACTCGAATCCCGCTTCGTCCAGGGTTTCTGCGTCGAGACCGGTATAGACATCACCCTTCATGGCCAGGGCAGCCTGTTTGGCGTTGTTCAGATTGAAAGGGGTTTTCCAATTATGGTAACGATCGAAATTGAGTTCTGCGAGCTTGATGCTCAGTTTCATCAGCTCCGCCAGATCCAGGGCCGAGTAGTTACGCAGCTTGTCGATCAATGTCTTGGATTGCTTGAGGAAGCGGGGTTTAGTATGGGTTTTGGTGACCGGTGGCGTTTCGTAGTCAAGGGTCTTTGCGGGTGAAATAGCAATCAACATCTGTAAATCTCTTAAAGCGGTACAGCCGGCAGCTCGCTGGTGTGGATAACAACACCATCATCGCCATACCGATGATGAAATACAACCATTGTCGAGTAGGTTAATATCAACGGCAGCCCATGTTAGGCTTCGATCTCTTACTGGCCGAGTTAATTAAATATGACACTAACAAACAATGAGCTGCTCGAGCGACTGCTACAACTGGCGCAGGATCTGTACGCCGAGAGCGCCGAACTCTCAGAAACTGAGAGCGAACTGCAACTCTGGTACAACCGGGGTTATGCCGACGGTATGGTCCGTCGCATCAAAGACCTGGGTTATCGCCAAGCGGTGAGTGAAGCGCTGGGGCCAGTCACAGAGACGCTCAGTGATGAACAGCGTTTCCTGCCCTGGGGTAAGGCCTATCGGCACGGCTTCGAGGTGGGTGAACAGGAGACAATAGAGGTTCTAGGGGAGAAAAACGGGTGAAGATCGTCTCATTCAACACCAATGGCATTCGTGCCAGAGCACACCAACTCTCTCAACTGAAGGCCAACTATGATCCGGATGTGATCGGTATTCAGGAGTCGAAGGTTCAGGATGC
>JARRQD010000094.1:0-20812 GCA_037382205.1 Candidatus Thiodiazotropha sp. | reverse complement strand
CCGTTGACTCCCTGGTTGATGAGGGACACTCGGAAGAAGCGGGTGAGCCTGAGCGCCCACACTATACCGATTTCAATATGAATGCTGGTCTAACCTTTGAAGGCAAGAGGGATGGCACCACTATCCGCTCCGATGTCAATTTAGTGGGTAGCTCGGTTCGAGAACAAGCTTTACGTTACTCGGAACGGGGAGCCGATGCACCAAAGCTTGACTTGAGTGACTATCTGGTCGAGATCGAAGAAGGCAATACCAGCTTCAGCATGGGACACTCATCCTTTGGCCAGAATCCACTGCTGATCAGCAGTATCAGTAATCGTGGTGCAACATTTAGGCACCAGCTCTCAGACAGTTTCGATTTTGCTATTGCCTCACAAAATGGCACTGATATTGTTGGTTACAACAATCTGTTTGGATTGCGTTCTTTAGACCACAATATTACTGGTGGCACCTTGGGTTATGAGTTGTTTTCCTCACGCCCGGGGGCTCTGCGCATGGAAATCTCCTATGTCACTGCGGAGATCCAGTCGGACAGCAATTTCGATGTGGGAGAGGTGGTAGAGGCGGAACAGAGTGACGGCTATGGGGTTCGCCTGCTTGGCAGTACTGAATCGGGACGGCTGAGGGGCGAGCTGAACTATGCTCGGAGCTCCTATACCAATCCTCAGGATGATGCCCTGAACGAGGGGATTGATGGCTTGGTTGAAGTCGATGAATCGACCAATTCAGCCTATCGGATCAATCTCAGTTACGATCTGTTGAGCAGCACGTTGGAAGATGAGACAACCCCTCTCAGCCTGACGGTCTCGTTGCTGCATGAACGCGTCGATCCGCTCTACAAAACACTGGCAGCATTCCCGAATGCTGACGTGCTGCTGAATCAGGTGGAGATTGTATCGATATTTGGATCACTGGCACTGCAGTTGCAGCACTCCTGGATGGAGGATAACCTCGATGATATCGCTTCAATTCTGAAAACAAAAACCGAAAGTACGGTTCTTAGCGCCACATATGATCTGTCCCTGATCGTTGATGAGGAGGCGACCGCTTGGTATCTCCCAGAGGCCAGTCTGGCATTGAACAGGGTCTATCAATATGCCGCCAATAACCCAGATGAAGATGAGTCGGGCTTTAATGGAGGGAGCCATCTACCGAATCAGAATAACCTCTCTGGAGACCTGGGTTTGAGTTGGCGCCTGGATAACTGGGGCTTATCCTACACTTACTCCTATTCAGATCAAGACAACAGGCAAACCGGGCGCGAAAATGATGATTTCAAAACCGATGGCCACTCCCTTGAGGCGGATATACAGCTTACCGACAACTTTCAGTTCGGTTTGTCAGTTGGCCGGGTGAGAAATGAAAACGTTGCCGAGCTTCTGAATAACTATACGGAAAGTGCTGGTCTTAATTTTAATTGGAATATTCAGGGTAAGTGGGGGTTGTCAGGCAGTGTTGAAAAAACGCTTGAGGATGATTCGAAAGATCTGGTTGAAAATGACTCGATCAGCGCCGATCTTCATGCGGTAAGGCATATCAGCCTGCCTTTCCCCGATGGTAAGAAGCGACATGGGCAACTCTATATGAGGTACAACCTCTCAGATAACGAGTCGATCGACAATGAGTTCGAGTTTGAGTCACTGGTCAAGAGCTGGACGGTTACCGCCGGTCTGAGCTTCAGCTTCTTTTAATTAGGTGTAGAGACACAGTAGTGGACCTACAACAGTATTTCTGACCTTTCAGGATACTGCAGGACAAACCGGCAGTGATGCCTTCTGGTGTGGTGAGATCACCGTGCCAGCGGCGACAGTGACAAATTTCAATCCCTGCGTGCCCGGTACCATCTATGGTAGGCTGCCCAACCGCAACAACCTCGGTCGGCAGAGTGGTACCTCAGGGATCACCAACTTCACCGATATCATGACGGTTCCTAGTTCCGTTGCCCGTCGAGCCTATCAAGATGCTCAAGCTGGAGAAAAATCTGATTTCTTCTACGTGAGGCGCTTTAGTGGGACAGGTGAAGACCAATATGTCACTGTCACCTGCCGTATGGCTGGCGGTGGTGCCAGGGTGGCTTTGGCGCTGTTGAACGTAAACAGCTATTTCAAGACTGCCAATGGAGATCGCCCTGTCTATGTTATGGCGCGGGATGAGCAAGCGCCACCACTCGAGGCGACCATCCACTACAACGGTAGCGGTCGCCTGAAGGGGCGATGGGAAGTGGTCCAGCCTGGTGATCCAGAGCCTACTGCAGAGGATCTGCTATCAGAAGCTAGTTTGCCGGTTGAAATGCGAGGATTGCAGAGACGTTATACGGTTCTAGATCGTATTGATCTGTTTCTGCCCCCAACAGGCAAGGTAGTAATCCCTGGGCCTTCACCGAATTTAATTCCTACTTCGCTGGATGGCCCCTATAAGATTCTGCTACGCATTGAGGCGACTCAGGACAAGGAGGGTGATTCAAAGACCAACGCAGGTGTTGCCCGCAGCGGTGGTGTAGCCGGTTTTCCACTGCCTGTATTGAGATATTATGTCGGTTCTGCTGATGAAACTGAGCAGTTCAGGAATCAGCAGGTTACTGGTAGTTTGTCACTGCTTTTACCGCTAGATGACACTAAAATGAATCAAAGCGAGTCACCGGTTTTCAGCTGGGCTGATATTCCGGAAGGCATACTTTATCGAATTGAATTCGGTAGTGAAGAGGCTACAATTATATCGGCCTTTGTCAAAGCTGGCGTGTCGAGTTATCAGCCTCCACCATGGCTGATGGAGAATGCCGGCATGTCGCTACGCTGGAGAGTGCAGGCGCTAGACCAGCAAGGAAAAATTCTGACCCAAAGTGATTGGCGTGATTTTTCGATCGAATAGGGAAGGCATGTTGGGGGTGTTGAAAAACCTTCAGAAACCAATTAACCACGTAGTAATTTAATTCGCTGAGGTGAATGGCTCGGAGTGCGCTCTTCCTTACAAGGAATACTGTGTTGATGTTTATTTAATATTCTTGTTTGAGTTTTTTTGTAAGGATGATCTGTTGACATGCGAAGATAATTTACGCACTGATCTCAATATCCTGATCGTTGAAGATGATCCTGGCGCTCGTCAGCGTTTGTCATCGGCAATCCAGGATCTGCCGGATATGCAAGTGATCGAGGCGGTGTCTACACTGAGTGCCGCACGAGCGGTTATTGAATCTTCATGGCCCGATGTCCTGTTGGTCGATCTTGGGCTTCCAGATGGTGATGGTACGGAGTTGATTCGCGAAGTCAGCAGTTCACCTGGCCGATGTGAGATCATGGTGATTACCGTCTTTGGTGATGAAAAACACATTTTACGTGCCATTGAAGCCGGGGCTACCGGGTATCTGTTAAAGGAAGAGGAGAGCGATCAGATCGGTCGTTGTATCCACCAATTGGTCGAGGGGGGATCACCGATCAGTGCGCCGATCGCCCGACATTTACTCAGTCAGTTCAGGAAGGATGGGTTAGCAGAAACAAATGCTACTGATAGCGACAACGATGCACCTCAGCTCACCGAGCGTGAGACTGAGGTGCTGCGGTTGATTGCGAAAGGCTACAACTCAAATGAGATCAGTGAGGTGCTGGAGGTAACCTATCATACGGTTACCTCCCATGTGAGGAACATCTATCGCAAACTGGCAGTCCATTCTCGGAGCGAAGCCGTGTTCGAGGCAGTACAACGCGGCCTGGTAAAATTCTCTACATAGCCAGAACCCGCGATGCGTGCTGTTACTGACCGTAAGATACGCTTTTTTCTGTTTTCCTGGCCGCTCTGGGTTTGCCTGCTCGCCGTATTCTTGTTATTGCTGATGCTGCAGCAGTTGAAGAGAAAGGGGAATGTGTTAGCGGTCTATGACACCACCTTCATCGATGTGGCTGGGGATACCGATATCAATATCGAGTTACCTGATGGTAATCCAATTAATCTGCCACATAACTGGAGTCGTTACGGCTATGGTGGAGACAATGCCTGGTATCTCGCCAAATTGAAATTAAATGTACCCCCGAATCGCTTATGGGGAATCTATATCCCGTCAATCGGTGCCAATGCCTCGGTCTATCTGAATGGCTATCTACTGGGCAGTGGGGGAAGAATGGCCGAACCTCCTGCGCGTAATGACTACCGACCACTCTATTTCGCCATTCCCAATGGTATGTTGAAACCAGGGGACAACGAGATAGCGATCAATCTGGTTTCTGATCCACCGGGGAGAGGCTTTATCAGTCCGCTGTATCTTGGTCCGGATGAAACAGTTGGATCGAGCTACAAACGTGCTTTCTTTATTCGAGTCACAGTGGTGCAATTCATTGCCCTCAGCCTGATGATCTCTATCTTCTACGTCGCTGTATTGGCGCTCAAGATCAAGGATCCGGTCTATGGTTACTTCGCTGCGACTTTAAGCGCCTTATGGTTGTTTGATTTTGTGGTGCTTATTGTCGAGAGTCCGCTGCCTGGTTGGGTTTTGGACTGGCTTAGAATGCAAGGCACCGGCTGGTTAGTTGTCTTCATGATACTGTACCTACACCGTTTCTACGGAATATCCCGCCCAAAAACTGAACGCACTTTACTGTTATGGGCGATTTCTGGAGCTTTATTGACGGCTGCTGTACCGCTCAACTACTTCTATCTCCTAAATAGCTACTATTGGGATGTACTGACAATCGCCTGGGGCGTATATGCTTTGGTCGTCAGTTTTGCGATGACTGCAAAGAGTTATTCGACAGAGCACTATGCCATGGCGCTATCAGTATTGGTGCTGTTAGGCGCTGGAGTGCGTGACTGGGTTCTCTATACCGGGCGTCCGGAAGGGTTTGACGGTACTATGACACTTTATGCTGTATCCTTTTCACTGGTCATCTTTGCCTGGGTTCTGCTGCATCGGTTTACCGCAGCTTTGAGTAAGGCCGACACACTCAATCGAGAACTCGAACAACGGGTGCTAACAAAAGAACGGGAGTTGAAGGTTACCTATGAAAAGATGAGTGATGCAGAGAAACATCAGGCGTTGACGGAAGAGCGTGAGCGTATAATGCGGGATATGCACGATGGCATCGGTGGTCATTTGGTATCGGCAATTTCAGCTGCAAAAAGCGATACACAAATCAATTTAGTGGATCATTTAGACTATGCTTTGGCAGATCTCAGGTTGATGATCGACTCATTTGAGCCAGTCGATAATGATCTGGGTACGGTCTTGGGTATGATGCGTTTGCGATTGGAAAAGCGTCTGCACAACCATGACTTGCGCTTCGTCTGGCAAGTAGAGGATATCCCAGAGATACCGGATCTAGGGCCTCACAAAGTGTTGCATGTGATGCGTATTCTTGAAGAAGCTGTGACCAATGTCATTAAACATGCCCAAGCATCGAAAATCGTTGTCTCAGCTTACGAATGTGAGTTGGATGCCTCTTCTGGCGTGGCAGTGGATATCGTTGATGATGGCAAAGGTATTCCTGAAGATCGCACCGATGGCTATGGATTGAATAATATGCAACGTCGTGCTGATATCATTGGTGGTCGATTGCTGATGGAGTCCATAAAGACAGGAACAAGAATACAGCTATGGATGCCGTCAGACTCTGCAGTTACAGAACTTCTGTGAAACCTTACAGAATCTCCCAATAATCAATTTGTGCCCCACCAGGGGATTCCGTCTTGCCAGAGGTTTGATTTGTCATGCACGGTAAGATTGGATGTTCTTTCAATTCATCTCTTAGCCTAGGCGAGTATAGGACACCACACTAGGCTACAAAATCAAGGTAGATGGTTTAGTAAATAACCCCATTAACAGATAGTTACCCTACTTCATAATGGCTTTGGCAGAATCTGGAAACTGCTCTCCCTAGTTTTTGGGATGGTTCTTTGTGTGGTGTGAAATTAGATTAAGCACCTAACAGGCTAAGTCCATCTTACCAATTGAGTGGTACATGTATATTGCATCAGTAAAAAAAGTGTTCTGCCTGATGGTATTGCTTTATGGCACCCAGTTATCAGCAGATGATTCTGAACCAACGATCGATCGAATTGTGTCTGGATCAATAGGGAGTGTACAACTTCATGGAAGTAATTTTGGTGGAAAATGCGCTCAGTGTGAGGTGCTTGTCAAATACTCACGTGGGTTTGGCTACTCGGTACCGATTAAACATTGGAATGAGACCAAAATTGAGATTGAGTTGCCGGATTTGAATCAGCAAGAAATGTTGGTTTATATGCAGGTGAAGCGACCAGGTGTCAAAAGTAGCAGCAAGTCATTCCGCGTCAATCGGCAATATCGTGTAATTAAAACAGAACGTCGTTCTCACTCACTGGATGTGGGTGAAAAGGGTGAAGATAAGTTCAAGATTAAAAGTGCTACTTTGGCTTGTGGAAAAGGCTCAAAGGTATTTGACCATGCTGAAATAATTATTAAAAAGCAGAGATTTTCCGATGCGAAAATTGTGCAGTCACCAGTAGCAGGATGTGAAAGGTGTGGGCCAGTAGTTGTGCGCTGGTATAACGAACCTACAGGGTTTATTAACTACGAGCTGAGAACTGTCGGCCGTATCGTTCAGGGCGTTTGTGAGAAACGTAAAAGGCGTATTCCATGACCGAATTAGACAACAGAAGGATTAGGTTGGCTGTTTGATCAACAAAACACCAGATGTTTTGATGGTATTCAATATCTTTTCTGATAAATGAATATCGAAATACACTTCAATAGAGAAACTATGCTGGTGGTGAATTACACAATCCTATCAGGAGAATATAATGAAAAAATATTTAGTACCTATGCTACTTCTATTGTTCACTGGAAGTTCTATGGCGGCCAGCTGGTATACGCCAAACTGTTCAGGCATTGGGGGGCAGCTTAAATCTCGCTCTGGAAATAAATATCATTGTGAAAAGACATCCAGCAGGATGCCGCAATGCCCAAATGGATATACCAAGAAAGTCAATTCAACTGCAAAGGATCAATGCGAAAGAGTGACTTCAAATGTGACAGCGCCAAAATGTAGACTCAGTGTCGGGCAGAATCAAAACAACTGGCGAATTGTTGTGACTGGTGGTCCTGACCATTGTGTACATAAAACCAAGAATAAGGGTCAAAAGCCATTGAAGTGTTCAGGTACAGGGTACAGCGTTTCTCAAAATTATCAGGGAAATACTGACAAATGTACTAAATCAGGTGCAGTGCAACGAGTTCAGGTGTCTTGTAACAATAACGAAACACATCGGACTGGTGGTGCTGATAAGTGTGAAGTAACTCAGTACCTGAAACCGCGTTTCTGACCAAAGTACTATTGTATAAATTATAGCAAGGCTCATTATTGGGCCTTGTGGAATAAAGAAAACCTCTGCTGACACACGCACCACACCCCCTCCATCAAACAACGACACTGCATAGGTCAGGCTCAGGGTAGGGTGTTTTTTCATTTGAGATCAAAAGAGATAAAAAATTACCCATTAATGCCAATAATTGTATATAATAAGTAAAAATATACCTGTTACTGCTTGCTCCTATAGTCTGTATTATCTATTATTAAAGGTAATAATATACCTACATAAGGTTGATTTTGCATGATATAGGTAAAAAATGACCCTTAGTAACATTTACAGAATGAGTGATCATGCCCTGGCGGCAGAAGTGGGCGCTCGTATCGAGCAGTTGCGACTTGAGTCCAATATCACTCAAAAGATGGTGGCGGATAAGCTGGGTATTACACCTAAAACCTATCGCTCGACAATCCAGGGGCATGGTAAGTTCGAAACCATAATCGGGATTTTGAGGGTGTTGGGCAAATTGGAGCTGATCGATGGTTTTGTTCCTGAGACGCCCTTAAGTCCACTGATGTTAATGGAGCTTAAGGGGTGCCGACGAAAGCGTGCAGCGCCAGCAAAAGAGGATTCAGTTGGGTTGGATGATGCAAAGGATGAGCTGGGATGGTAGATAAAATCCAGGTAGCACAAGTGAAATTGTGGGGTAAGCTGGTCGGTGCTCTGGCGTTTGATGAAGCGAGTGGGATAGCTACTTTTGAGTACACCAGGGAGTGGCGTAGCCGTGGCCTCCAGATATCCCCATTGCACCTGCCGCTGAGTGATCGCAAGTATCAGTTTCCTGAATTGAATCGAGCTACCTATAAAGGATTGCCGGCAGCCTTTGCCGATTCATTGCCGGATGATTTCGGTAACGCGGTGATCGATGCCTGGCTGGCCCGGCAGGGCCGTGATCCAGGCTCATTCACAGCGGTTGAACGGCTGCAGTACATGGGGCAGCGCGGGATGGGGGCTTTGGAGTATTTTCCAGAATCGAGTGGTCAGCAGGGGAAAGCCGAAGAGCTTAATCTGGAGAGTCTGGCCGAGATGGCGCAGCGGGTGATCGATGGGCGGGAAAATCTGCAGTTGCAGACAGACACCAATGGTCTTGAGTCGCTGTTCCAGGTGGGAACCTCTGCTGGAGGCGCCCGTGCGAAGGCGGTTATTGCGGTAGACAAAGCACGCAAGAGGATCCGCAGTGGTCAGGTTGAATCTCCGGATGGCTATGAGCACTTTCTGCTTAAATTCGATGGGATTGTAGATTCAAACCGCTCTCAACAGACATTTGGTGATCCCCAGGGGTATGGTCGCATGGAGTATGCCTACTATCTGATGGCCAAGGCAGTCGATATTGATATCTCTCACTGTGAGTTACTGGAGGAGGGGGAGCGGGCCCATTTTCTGACCAAGCGATTTGATCGGCAGGGCAACCGGAAACTCCACTACCAATCCCTTTGCGCGATGGATCATGCAGACTACAAGCGGCCCGGACACTACAGTTATGAGGCGCTGTTCGGGGTGTTGCGCAGCCTACGCTTCGATCGCCAGGCGGCTCTGGAACTTTATCGGCGGATGGTGTTTAACATCGTTGCGCGCAATCAGGATGATCACAGCAAAAATTTTGGGTTTCTAATGAATGAGGATGGTGGCTGGACTCTGGCTCCGGCGTTCGATCTGGCCTATAGCTACAGAGCTGATTCGAAATGGGTCAACAGTCATCAGTTGACGCTGAATGGCAAGCGGGACGACTTTACTCAGTCTGATCTGTTACAACTGGCAGAGCGTTTCAGGCCAGAGGCGAAAAGAATCATCCAGCAGATCACTGATACGGTGGCTGGCTGGCCCAGCTACGCACAACAGGCTGGCGTGCCAAAGATGTTGTCAGAGATGATTAAAGCCAACCATCGCTTGCATCTCAATTAATAACTCTTCAAAGATCAGCCACAGCCTGTAAACAGGATGGGCATGCCTCATCAGAGCCGAAGTCCGTCATTAGAATAAGGTGTTATATCACCAATCAAGCATCAGCCTTGCTTTCTACCATAGTTTGGCTTGAAGCAAGATTTGCATGCGACACCGGGGTTGTCGCAGCATTGGGAAAAGCCTAAACGCCCTTATGCTGAGCGATGACCCCTTTATAGACAATCGCAGAGACATTGCGAATGATCTTGCTGCGTGAGCGTATCCAACTGGTGTAATTCTGAGCGCTGCGCTGTTTTTCAATAATGCCAATCAGGATGTAGGGGTAGCGCTTCCCATCGGCACCTTTAACACTCAATATTCCCATGTCACCACAGACCCGCGCCGTACTGCCGGTTTTGTTATAGACGCGAGTCCCTTTGGGGACTTCCGGCACGCCTGTGTAGATGCGGTCGGAGCTGGGCAGCGCCATCAGACGCTTGATCTCTCGGGCCCCGGCGATCTTTTTGTTCCAAACGGCATAGAGGAATCGGCTGTAGTCATGTACCGATGCTCGGTTTTTGTAGGTTCGTCCGTTAGCCGGAATATACTCAACCAGTAAAGTCTCCTGAAAGATTGCTGGGTAGTGTTTCTCAAGGATCTTCTGAACCTTGCTGGGGCCGCCAACTTGTCTGATCACCCAGTTGGTTGAGGCGTTGTTGGAGTGTTGAATCATGCGCCGCATATGGCGACGGCTTTTCGGCCCATAGACCAGTTTCCCCTGTTTTACCTGGTGAAAAAAAGCCGCAGCAATAAAAGGTTTGACCAGACTGGCGGCCTGAAATTGAGTGTCCTCATTGATGGTAACCAGCTTCTTGCCAGTGGTGAAGTCGAATACAGACCAGCCAGTACGCTCATCTCTGGCAATCTTGCCGGTACGGCGCAGTTCCGCGATATAGGCTTCTACCGCGGTTTCCAAGTCATGGATCTGTCTGCGGCGTGACACTGTTTTGATAGGTTTGCTTGCCGGCTCAATTTTTTGCGGTAGGGTAGTACTCCCCGCGAGTTGCCAGTCACGCGCCTCGATGGGGCTTACAGCGTCCAGCCCCTTGGCTTGCAGCAGTTTCGAGTGGGATTTAACCACCCGGCCAGTGGATTCAGGATTGCCGTTGCGCCGGTAGATTAGGCCATACAGATCGCCTTTAGTCACTACTTTCAGATGCTTGGCTACGCTGGGGCCAAGAATATTAGCCACCTGATCCCGGTAATCCTGGACACTACTTAAATTGCGCGACCAGACATAGGATATGTCGAAACCCTTGGCGGTGGCTGGGGTCGAGACGAGAAAGCTGAGTATAAGAGCTGCCAGAATGTGGAAATGCTTTGAAAACATGGCCTAATAACTTGGATATTCAAAAATAAATCAATGAATTACTGATTTATTTTAGAGTAAATTCATAAAAAATGGCAAGTTTTGTTGAGTGGTTTCTGAAAGATCGATTTGGGCGCAGAAGATAAAGAGTTGTTTTGCCAGCGGAATCGACCCACTAACGGCCATTTTGAGGCCGCCCGCTGTCACCGTGAACTTTACCACTCTCAATTCTCAGTCAGCAGAAAAATAGATGACGATGAGTCAGTTAACAGTAAACTGGTCACAGTTTAGGGGGGGCAGCATCCAAAAGATAATATATTTTGAACATGGCGACATCAAGGATGAGAATTAAACAGATGAATGATAAGTAACTCGGGTTTTGCAAGCCTGGTTTATCAAAGACAATAGATGACAAAAAATGGCTATCGAAAACATTACAAACTACATCAAAGTGTCAGAGCGGATTGCCTCTTCCGGACAACCGGAAGAGCATCAGTTTAAAGCGATTGCACAAGCGGGTTATCAAGTTGTGATTAATCTGGCAATGCCGAATTCAGAAAACGCAATTCCTGAAGAGGGTTATATTGTCACAGCAAGAAGTATGACCTATGTGCACATTCCTGTTCCTTTTGATGCCCCCAATGCTGAGCATCTAAAAACATTTATTGGCATCATGAATGGGTGCCGAGATCAAAAGGTTTGGCTACATTGCGTCGTCAATAAGAGAGTCTCGGCTTTCCTCTATCAGTATCTAAGAGTGGTCGATGATTGGTCGCATAAAGAGGCCTTGAAGGTGATGCTACCAGCTTGGCAACCAGATGATGTGTGGCAAGAATTTATGAATCTCACTCTGGAATAGACAATGCGGATGAGTGGCTGAATTCTGCTACTGCAACAAGTCAGGTTTTGCGGCATACCATTGAGCCAGTGAGCTATCCATAAGTGTCGATATTAAAACGTCGTTTAAAATTTTCTGCGGGAGGTTTGTACTTATTGTGAGTTACAAATATAATTCTCCCTCCGCGCTGACCATAGGTTGGGCAGGGTTAAAAAGGAATTTAGCAGGTGGAATGGATTCGCTCATTTCAGTTTCTGGTCAATCATCACGCACTGGCAAACAAGTGGCTGTTTCTCGCCGTTATCTGCGCTTGTATACCGCCACTCTCGATTGCTGCTGACATACCCGCAGGGTGGCGGAAAGACTATGACAATAGCAAGCAAGCTCAGATCTATCGCCCCATCGATTCCAGCTCAGATATTTTAATCAAGTACTATCCGAAAGAACCATTGGGGTCGGCTGACATCAGTCGTTGGCTTGATGCAAAAGTATCTGACAGTAAGGCGCCGAAAGGTGAGTGGCAAGGGGAGGCCAAGGTTGTAAGAGATACAGCGAACTACGCTCATGCGCTTCGTCGGTTCAAACATCCTGATGGCCGTATGCGAGAACTGCATGCCGTAGCCGTGACCGCAGATCGTGATCAGGTGCGCCTTGCCGTGATGATCCTTGGTATAGTAAACTCAGACATTTTTACTATAGTGCTCAGCCATTACATAATTTTGTAATGAATAACGACAGTGCTCAGACATTTTTACTATCAGACTGTATGAGGTCCGCAGTCTGTTTGAGGTCGTGCTCTATGAATCCGGTGAGTATGAATTTATCCGAGGCTATGATGAGTCAGGCAGATTTGTCTATTCACAGGCGAATGGTCGACTGAATCTGTCCGATGATTTTTACAACAGCAGCTATCGACCTACTGAGAATTTTTGTGTCTATGGTTTCAATCAGAGTTTGGCGCTACCGATGATCTATGCCAGAAATGGGCATCATCGATCTCGCTTGAGATGGGCGGGTCCAGTTGATCGTCTCTCACCGCAGCAGCGGAAGCAGCTAAACAGACTAAAGCGTGCAGATGAGCCTGGTGATCAATATATGACTCAACCAGGCCAGGGCGTAAGCACTGACCAGATAGAGACCATTCTCTATACCTATAAGTCGGATAATTTCTTGGGTTCCAGAATTGTTGAATCGATCTATTTGCTCATGAAAGATGGACGTGTCAGGAATGGATTGCCGGTTGCCCCTTCCAGCTTCGATGCCGCCAAATCCCGCAGCCGCGAGCCTGGTAAGTGGGGCTGGTGGCGGAAGGATGACGAGGGTTACAGGTTTAGCTGGAATATCGAACAAAAGCAGTTTAAATCCCCAACAGGTTCTCAGATCAAGTCGGTGCCAATACCCGCAGGTACCCACCTGAGTGGGGAATGGGGGACTTCTTCCACCTTCGTTAGCCTGGATTTCTCAGATGTGTCTTTTTGGGGAGTCTATCTGGATAACAATGGCCGGTTCAAACGGTACCGCAGAAATACAAAACAGGCAGGTGGGCCGATGGCGCTGGGTGTGGGGCCGCTTGTCACAGCACACAGCTCTGATGGCTTCTCGTCTGACGGTTACACTTTGATCCTTAAATACGACAGTGGTGTTGTAAAATATCTGCCCACCTTTGCCCTCGGTGAGAAGATTTCCGGGATTTGGTTCGAGGGTGACTATTTGTCAAAAAATGACTGAGTAGAATCAACAAGCTGCACTTTTGGTTTTCGGGTTACCATAGCCCACCAAGGAATGAACTTATGTACAGGATGATATTCTTATTCGCTGCACTACTCATCAGTGCACAGGGTTCAGCAATTGAGCTGCCGATCGGCTGGAATCGCTATGATGATCATGCCAAGCAGACCATTGTCTTCAAACCTGTCCGCGAGGATATGGATATTATGGTCAAGTTCTATCCTAAGGCGTTGCTCGAGAGCAAAAGTGTCAAATCCTGGCTGAGATATAAACTCGAAACCAGTAAAGCGCCCCAAGGTGAGTGGGTTGATGATCGTATAGAGTTCACCAGGGAGAGCTTTAATCGGTCGTTTGGGTTTCGTAAGTTTCGTAAGTTGGATGGTTCAATAGGCATATTGGGAGCGGTTGGTTTTAGTGCTGATCTGCTCTATATCCGACTGGCGATTGTTCTGTATGGAGGCAATGTACAAAAGCCGCTGAGAGATCAGGCATTCACCATTTTAAGATCACTGGATAAAGATGAGATTGCTAACGCCAAGGCAGAGTTTCGGGGCGTTGATTTAGAGACTGGTACCCCAAAGGTCACTGGCGTTAAGAAAGGCGGTCCAATTAAACCGGGGCGTTATGTTGGCCAAAGAACCATTCGTGATGAAGTTCGTGGTGGCAAATACACCATCATTCTCTATGATACTGGTGAGTATGAATTTCCCTATCGTAAGAAGGAGAAAAGCGGCTATTACACCTACTCCAGGCGGTTCGGTAAACTCTATATAAGTGACCCCTTTACGAGCGCCATGGAGACTTATGACGATTACTGCGTTTACGGTACCAGTAGCGTCACCGGTAAACCAGTTATCTATGCCTATGATTCACCGGCTGAGTATCGCCTGAATTGGGTTGGGGAGGTCGATCGGCTGTCGCCAAGTCAGCGTGAAAAACTGAAAAAGCAGAAACAAAAATCCGGTTATTCCTATACAACCAATCCAGGCGATGGTCTCTCAGCGGATGAGATTGAAACCATTCTCTATGTCTATGAAGCGTCCTCAATGCAAGGAAACAGCCCGGCGCACGAAGAGATCTACCTGTTGACAAAAGGCGGCCGGGTTATGGATGGCATTCCGGTGGCGCCATACCTTCTCGATGTGGCGAAATCCCAAAACAGAGAGCCGGATCGCTGGGGATGGTGGAAATATGATGGAGAACGTTACCGTTTTGCCTGGACCGTCGACAAATCCCACTATGTGGTCCCCAGAGGCCAACAGCTCAAGACGCAACCAATTCCGGTCGGTACCCGGCTGCAGGGAACCTGGCTTGCATCAAAGACCTATACCGGTGATGACTTCGCTTCGACCACAGCCTGGGGAGATCAATTCAGCAGGGATGGAAGATTCACCAACCAAAAAAGAGAGCAGCTGAAGGTCAAAGGCAAAGTGCTCAAAAAACCTAAAAAAAGCCTCGAACAGCTGCCGGGAGAAGAGCAGACCGGGTATTACGGAGCCAAGATCGATGATTTACTCTGATATTACCAAGCTTGTCTGGCGGCAAAGATGGTGCCGAGGAGAGGACTTGAACTACTATAATTGCCAATAACAATTCATAAAAAAACAGAATGATATCAGGGCTATATTGTGAGCATTCGGTCTTAAGGTTGGACAGGTATCAGGGGGCGATTTGAGGGGCGTGTCAATCGTCTGTTAAAGCAGGTGCCTGCCATTTTCCCTTTAAAATACCTATGCGGCTAATAATCACTTCGGCGTTTTGCGTCGGCACGGCAAAGGCCTTGCACTGAATGGGAAATTCTTTAATCGCACTACGCACTTCATCAATGATAGATTGAGTTGCATTTTTAGACAGGCCGAATAGTTTCCCTAAAGGAGGTAATGCGTCTATTGATGGGGTCGTCCCGGCAGCCCCAAAATGCAGGACATGTTCGCGATTGTTGTTTACATCCGGTAACAGATCAAAGGCCTGAGTCAGGTGCCATCCTTGTTCACTGCGCATCATGGCGAAGTTTTTCAGGTGATCATCCGTATTGCCGATCAGGGCATTGAATACGCATTGTTTGTAAAGCCCTTTCAAATCTTTTCCCGGCAGATCAGACAAGCGGCGTACGACATCAGCCATGTCTGCGTAGCCAAAATAGTAATAGTTGGTTGCCCCCAGTAGGGTCTTCATGCTCACGACGTGATTGCGTCCTCCCTGCTCAGTCACATCGAAGCGCTTGACCAGCAGTGCCGAGCGACTGCCCAGATCCAGTACTTCAAACTCCGGAACCTCGATACCTGCCTTCCTGGCAGTAGCCATGGTGGCGGCTTCTATGCGCACTATGTCTAAGGTGTCTTTGATGGAAGGAAGCTTCACCAGCCACTGCTTACCGTCATTGTTGATTAACACCTTTGGCCGGGCGCCGCCCGGTGAACTACCTGCCTGGAACAGCCGCATCAGCTCATCCATCGGCGCATCCGGTTCTAGTTCAAAGCGTGCTACTGCTGCCGCAAGGTCCGACAGATCGGGTGGTTTTGCTTCTACATTGTTCTCCGGATATTCAGGAGTGGTGGTGTAGGCTAGGGCGCCCATGGCATCGGGACCAAGCAGTTCCAGCAAGTAAGCGGCTCTCTGTTTGTTCCGAGGCAGGTTGTAGCGTCGACACATGATGGCACGTCCCCAGGCGTCCGGTAGGCTATCTTCAAACACGGCGTGTATACCGGTCGTCGGGTCTTCTGCTCTGAGCGGTGTTGCTTCTAGAGGTAGATGAAAAGGGTCTAGGGCAAATGCCCCAGCATGTTTAAGAAACTCCTCGGTATAGCGGTATTCGCCGCGCATCCTGCCGCCATGATTTGTGTCGGGATCAGACACCCGAATTTCCCCCGCAAGTTTGGCTTGACCTACATAAGGCCTGATCCATACATAGAGATGTATCACCGTTCAGTTTCCGTTGGTTGATCAAATAACGAGGTAGAGAAGAGCGTTTCAAGCTGGTTTATATCTCCATAGAGACGAATTGCCCGAATCCAGTTGCCGATCCCTGCACCTGGGTTTCCCTGTTCCATCTTGCGATAGGTTTCCCTGCTTACACCACAGCGATTTGCCGCGTCAGACTGAGTGTCTCCACGGCGTTTTCGGTTGATCCTGAGGGCCGTTCCAAGGCCTTCAAGCGCAGCAAGCTCAATATCAGTAAAGCCAAACATATTAGGTATTATAGCTTATTTAATGGATATATACCTATTATTATATGTATTTTTGCTTGATTAAGGTTGCCACATATGAGCGCTTCGGACTCTTGCTATCGGTCAGTGAGGAGAGGTGCAAGCACGAGGGGGATTCGGGTAATTTGAAAGTCATATTTCGTAACATATCGCCATATATAGAGAATTTTCGCATGTTTTATGCCGTTGATTATTCTGGCCAGCCTCCATCCACGCTCCACTCTTACGACAATGAGGGACATAAATTACAGGCACAAAAAAAGCGCCTTAAGGGCGGCGCTTCTCGTTGTCTATGGCTGTCTCTGATGTTCTCTGAATCTGGTGCCGAGGAGAGGACTTGAACCTCCACGGGGTTGCCCCCACTAGCACCTGAAGCTAGCGTGTCTACCAATTTCACCACCTCGGCGGATGTGGCTTGCCGGCGCTGACCGGCTGGAGACCGCGAACTCTACAACCAGTTCCGGTGTCTGTCAATCTTTGGTTTGCATAGATTATGCTGTAGGCTCGCCACAGTGGCCGGCTCAATCCTGGCTCGGAACAAATTTAACCATTTAGATGGATCCTCATATGACCTTTTCAACTCACATCAAGGACGCTTTCCTCATCGTCTGGCTGCTGTTTTCCCTGTTGTTCAGTGTACAACCGGTCGGCGCAATGACGCTGCAGGGGGACTACATTCAAGGCGGCATGCTGATTGGCCAAGTGGCACCCGGCAGTCAGGTGACGCTCAATGGTAAATCGGTGAAGGTCTCAAAGTCGGGAGAGTTCCTGATAGGTTTTGATCGAGATGCCCCGTTGCAACATAAGCTGGTAGTGAGTCAGAGTGGTCAGGCTAAACAGTCCCGGCAGTTCACGATCAAGGCGCGTGAGTATCAGATTCAGCGCATCGATGGTTTACCACCGAGTAAAGTCACGCCACCAAAGCGGGACTGGGACAGAATCAAAAAGGAGGTTGCGCTGGTCAAGCAGGCGCGCAGGTTGAATGAGGATCGTACCGATTTTCTGAGTGGCTTTATTTGGCCCACAGCGGGCAGAATTTCCGGGGTATTCGGTAGTCAACGTATCCTCAATGGTAATCCTAAGCGACCTCATTATGGGATCGATATTGCCGCACCCGTCGGGACCCTGGTGGTTGCGCCGGCAGATGGTGTGGTAACCCTGGCTCATCCGGATATGTTCTATTCAGGGGGAACCTTGATCATCGATCATGGTCTGCAGTTGTCGTCCTCTTTCCTTCATCTAAGTAAGATTCTGGTGCAGCGAGGGCAGGAGGTGAAGCAGGGTGATCCAATCGCAGAAATCGGTGCTACAGGACGGGTTACCGGCCCCCATCTCGACTGGCGCATGAATCTCAGATCCGCCCGTATCGATCCGCAACTGTTGGTGCCACCAATGCCTGAAGAGAGCCAATAAGCCCTTAATCTATGGTAAAGTGCCCATCATTCTGAATTTGTATATCTCTCGCTTATTTAATGGAAAAAACAATGAGACCCAAGAAGCAACTGGTGATACTTTTCCTGATTTTATGGATGCCTCTCTCGCAGGCTGAAGATTTAATGTCAATCTATCGCCTTGCCCTGGAAAATGATCCTCAACTCCAGGTTGCAAAAGAGCAACTTAGTTCGGTACGAGAATCGAAGAGTCTTGCCTGGTCCCAGTTGTTACCGACCGTGGGCTTGGGCGCCACCTATGATGCGGTACGAACTGAATATAAAACCCGGCAGGGCATCTCGTCCGATAAATCTGAAAGCTATAAGGAGAGCGGGCTTGGTTTGAATC
This sequence comes from Candidatus Thiodiazotropha sp., assembly GCA_037382205.1. Classification (GTDB taxonomy): domain Bacteria; phylum Pseudomonadota; class Gammaproteobacteria; order Chromatiales; family Chromatiaceae; genus Thiodiazotropha. Next base: position 2,682 of record JARRQD010000094.1, on the reverse strand, counting down.
TGACCCAGCCGATCTACCGACGGGATCGCTTAGTGCAGCTGGAGCAGGCTGACAGCACTATTGCTCAGGCAGAAGCGGAGTTTGCCTCAGCCGAGATCGATCTGATGGTGCGTAGCACCACCGCCTACTTTGATATTCTCTCTGCGGAGGATGATCTGCGGGTAGCCAATGCGGAACGGGAGGCGACCGGCAGACAACTGGAGCAGGCACAGCAGCGTTTCGACGTGGGGCTGATTGCGATCACCGATGTGCATGAAGCCAAGGCGGCTTATGATGCGGCAAGGGCCTCAGAGATCGCAGCGGAAAACAGCCTGGACAACGCCTGGGAGGCGCTGTTCGAGATCATTGGCTCGAAGGCAAAAAGCCAGCTGGCCAAGCTGGGTGACGGATTGCCGCTCAATCCGCCGGTTCCAAACAGTCTCAAGGATTGGTCGGATACTGCTCAACAGCAGAACTACAGCATCATTGCCGCTCGCTCTAACCTCAAAGTGCTGGAACAGGAGATCGATGTCAGTAAAGCCGGCCACTATCCAACCCTCGATCTGGTCGGAGGTTATAACCTGTCTCGTAGCGATAGCGATGAGGCAACCGAACTGAATCGGGGTAGCATAGGCCTCTCTCTGGAGGTGCCCATCTATACCGGCGGTGCCGTGAGCGCTTCAACCCGCCAGTCCCAGGCAAATTTTCGTGCCGCACAGCAGAGTTTGGATCAATCGCGTCGGGCGGTAAATCGGCAGGTTCGGGATGCCTTTCGTGGTGTGCTCTCCACCATTAGTCAGGTGGAGGCGCTGAAAGCGGCTACGGTTTCAGCTCAGAGTGCCCTGGAATCGACTCAGGCGGGCTACGAAGTAGGTACCCGTACCATCGTGGATGTGTTGAATGTACAGCGTAATCTCTTCTCATCCCAACGCGACTATCTCAACTCCCGTTATGGCTATATTCTCAACGGTCTGGCTCTGAAATCGGCAGCTGGCACCCTCAGCGAAGGGGATCTGGAGACGGTCAACGGCTGGTTGGAAAAGTAGATCTCAAGGGGTAGATTTCTGTGTCTGGCAATAGCATCGGCAAACTCTTTACGGTGACCTCATTCGGTGAGTCTCATGGTCCTGGCATAGGTTGTATTGTGGATGGCTGTCCTCCAGGGCTCCCGCTCAGCGAAGCGGATCTTCAGCGTGATCTGGATCGTCGTAAGCCTGGCACATCCCGTCATACGACCCAGCGCCGGGAAGCCGACGAAGTGGAGATCCTCTCCGGGGTGTTCGAAGGTAAGACCACCGGTACTCCGATCGGTTTGTTGATCCGCAATACGGATCAGCGCTCTAAAGACTATTCTGACATCATGGATCGTTTCCGCCCCGGACACGCTGACTATACCTACAACCAGAAGTATGGTTTCCGCGACTATCGGGGGGGCGGCCGCTCTTCCGCTCGGGAGACAGCGATGCGGGTGGCTGCCGGGGGGATTGCCAAGCAGTATCTACAGCAGCGTTACGGGATCCTGGTTCGTGGCTATCTTTCACAGATCGGGCCGATCCGCGCGGAGCAGTTCGACTGGGATCAGGTTGAACAGAATCCCTTCTTCTGTCCGGATGAGTCAAAAGTGGCCGAGATGGAAGCTTACATGGATGAGTTGCGTAAAGAGGGCAACTCCATTGGGGCCCGCATCAATGTGGTCGCCAGTGGCATGATGGCCGGCCTTGGTGAGCCGATCTTCGATCGGCTCGATGCCGATCTGGCCCATGCACTGATGAGTATCAATGCGGTAAAAGGGGTGGAGATCGGTGACGGCTTTCTCTCGGTTGAGCAGAAGGGCACTGAACATCGTGACGAGATGACCCCACAAGGCTTCCTCAGCAACCACGCCGGTGGTGTGTTGGGGGGGATCTCCAGTGGCCAGGACCTGCGCGCCTCGATCGCTCTCAAGCCCACTTCCAGCCTGCGCCTGCCCGGTCACACGGTGAATCGCTCAGGTGACCCGGTGGAGGTGGTGACCAAAGGGCGTCATGATCCCTGTGTTGGCATCCGTGCGACACCCATTGCCGAGGCGATGATGGCGATTGTGATCATGGATCATCTGTTGCGTCATCGTGGACAGAACATGGATGTAACCTCCGGCCTTACCGATCTTGGTGGTTAGGCCTGGATAATTTTAGGATGCCTTACTGGCGCCTCTCCGGTTTCTACTTCTTCTACTTCGCGTCCCTCGGGGCGCTGCTTCCGTTTTGGGGGCTCTATCTGCAGGGGCGGGGCTTTTCGCCTGCCCAGATTGGCGAGTTGATGGCGGTGATCATGGTCACCAAATTGATCGCACCGAACATCTGGGGCTGGATCGCTGATCACACCGGCCAGCGGATGCCGATTGTGCGTTTTGCCTCTCTGCTTTCAGTCATCTGCTTTGTCGGGGTGTTCTTTGTCGAGGGCTACTGGTCGCTGGCCTTGGTGATGATGCTGTTCAGCTTCTTCTGGAACGCCTCACTGCCTCAGTTCGAGGCGGTCACTATGAGCTATCTGCATGAGCGGATACAGCACTACAGCCGGATTCGCCTGTGGGGTTCGGTGGGGTTTATTTTTTCGGTATTGGCATTGGGCTTCATGCTGGAGCAGTGGGGTGTGGGACTGGTGCCGAAAATGGTGCTGGGACTCTATCTGGGGATCTTCCTCTATAGCGTGCTGGTGCCGGAA
>JARRQD010000093.1:0-11091 GCA_037382205.1 Candidatus Thiodiazotropha sp. | reverse complement strand
ATGCACCAGCTCATCAATCGGTCTCTGGTTTGATGCAGTACTGCGCAGTGAACAGAATAGCTGGGCCAGGCGACCGTTGTGGCGAATCAGGAAGGGAGAGATCACCATGCTGATGATGATTGCTGCAAACAGTAACTGGCTCGTCTCGATTGGCAGCAGCGATGATTCCAAACTCAAATCGAGCAGCACAAAACCGAATTCGCCGCCTTGGGCGAGCAGTAAGCCGGAGCGGAAACTGGCCTCGACCGGACGTCTGCTCAGGTAACCGATGAGAAAGATGATCACAGCCTTCAAGGCAATCAGCAGCATCGCTGAAAGGCTTACCCAGTGGAGAATCGGCAGCAATGAACTGAGATCGACACGCATCCCCACGGTGATGAAAAACAGTCCCAGCAACACATCCTGAAAGGGCCTGATGTCGGCTTCGATCTGATGGCGATATTCGGTCTCTCCCAGCATCATACCGGCGAGGAAGGCGCCTAGGGCCAGCGAGAGTCCCGCCTCATGGGTCAACCAGGCCGCAGCCAGAGAGACCAGCAGTACGGTCATGGTAAACAGTTCGGCAGATCGGGCGCGGGCAATCTCATGGAACAGCGGTCTCAAGATCCAGTGGCCGAAGGCCATGATGACCACAAACACCGCCGCTGCTTTGACCATCGCCCAGACAAGCGGCATCAGCATGCTGCCCACTCCTTCAGTGGAGAGCAGCGGTATAATCACCAGCATCGGGATCACCGCCAGATCCTGGAACAGCAGCATACTGATCCCCAAACGTCCATGGTCTGTGTTTAATTCAACCTGTTCAGCGAGTTGCTTGGTCACAATTGCGGTAGAGGAGAGCGCCAGCACGGCGCCAGTGATCAGTGCTGTGAAGATATCCAGCCCCAGCAACCAGCCAATCGAGCCAACCACTGCGCTGGTCAACACCACCTGGGTGCCCCCCAAGCCGAAAACAGCCCCTTTCATGGCCATCATCTGAGGCAGAGAGAATTCAAGACCAATGGTGAAGAGTAGAAAAACAACGCCAAACTCTGCCAAAAACCTGGTGTCGTGATTGGAAGTGATCAATCCGCCACCGAAAGGGCCCACCAATATACCGACGATCAAGTAGCCGAGTATTGGTGGCAGATGCATGCGCCTGAACAGGGTAACCGTCAACACAGAGACGGCCAGCAGTAGGAGAATGATCTGTAGGGTGTGGATGTTCATCTGGGTTTTTTATTTGGATTCTGAAGCAACAAGTTTGCGCAAATCAGCAGAAGAAATCCATTCATAACTCATGCAGAATAACCCTGAAAAGTACCAACATCAGGGCTAGCCAAAGGGGAGAGAGACTTCTCCCTGGCTGGAAACCCCAAAAGCTAGGCATATCCATTGAGTAATCCCCACAACAGGAGGCTCTCGTGTAGTTTCCTATACAAATCATACATTTAGACGAGGCCTATCCTAAAATTGAGCTTAAATCCCTTGCCTTGCTCTGCGGGAAGCCACTCAAGCCACGATTGTGGTGTTGCAGCCCTTGGAAGGGATCGGCCATTCCCGGCGGGCTGCGCCTTGCACTCGCGGCTTGAGTGGCTTTCTAAATGCACGCTTCATATAGGACACTACACTAGAATCGTTACAACCCTTGATCTTGTTAATAGCGAAATAATTCATGGGGTAATAAACGCTTAAGTGCTAAAATTAGCGGATTCGTAACAATTGATTAAAATATCGTGGCTAAAAGATCTAAAAAAGGCGCTACTCATCAGGATCCATATCGTGATCGGGAATCGCGAAAGTACGAGAATCCTATCCCCAGTCGTGAGTTCATCATGGAGGTCCTGGAAGATGAAGGGATTCCAATGAATCGACAAGCACTCGCTGAAAAATTGAACATAGAATCAGAACAGCAGTCGGAGGCGCTACGGCGTCGTCTACGGGCTATGGAGCGGGATGGTCAGCTACTCTGCAATCGCAATGAAAACTACTGCCTGGTCAATAAACGGGATCTGATTGTCGGCCGGGTGATCGGTCATGCAGACGGTTTCGGCTTTCTGCGTCCAGATGATGGGGGAGATGACCTCTATCTCTCCTATAAAGAGATGCGACCGGTATTCCATGATGACCGAGCGGTGGTTCGGGTCACTGGGCTGGATCGTCGCAACCGTCTGGAAGGGGCAGTGGTTGAAGTGTTGGAGCGCAATACCAGTCGGGTTGCCGGTAGGCTTTATATGGAGAGTGGTGTCGGTTTTGTGGTGCCCGATTCGAAACGGCTGAGCAAAGATATCATCATCCCTTCCAGCGAGGTCAATCAGGCTGAACAGGGGCAGATGGTGGTTGCCGAGATTTTGGATCAACCCACCAAACGGACACCGCCCATCGGTCGCATTCAGGAGGTGCTGGGCGATCACATGGGACCGGGTATGGAGACAGACATTGCAATCCGCACCCACAGCATTCCAGTTGACTGGCCTGAAGAGATAAGTCAACAGATCAAGTCGTTGACCACCGAAGTGGCCGAAAAGGACAAGCAGGGGCGGGTTGATTTAAGAGCGCTGCCCCTGGTAACCATTGATGGGGCCGATGCCAGGGATTTTGACGATGCGGTCTACTGTGAACCGAAACCCAAGGGGTGGCGTCTGTTGGTCTGTATTGCCGATGTCTCCCACTATGTGGAACCGGGAAGTGCCCTGGATCAGGAGGCCCGAACCCGGGGTAACTCGGTCTATTTTCCGGATCGGGTGGTGCCGATGCTGCCGGAAGTGTTGTCAAACGGTCTCTGCTCGATCAATCCCCAGGTCGACCGACTCTGTATGACCTGCGAACTCTATATCAGTAAAGTTGGCAAGGTTACCCGCTCCAGGTTTTTCACCGCAGTGATGCGCTCCCATGCCCGTCTGATCTATGACGATGTGGCGGCAATGTTGGCGGGTGATGCCGAGCTGACAGCCGAACACGCTGCGCTGTTGCCTCACTTGCAGAACCTCTATCAGCTCTATCAAGTTTTGCTATCGCAACGCGCCGAGCGGGGCGCCATCGATTTTGATACCACTGAGACACGGATCGAGTTTAATGACCTCAAGCGGGTAGAGCGGATTGTGCCTGTGGTCAGAAACGATGCTCACCGAATCATCGAGGAGTGCATGCTGGCGGCGAATGTGGCTGCGGCACGTTATCTGTTACGCAAAAAAGTCCCCGCACTCTATCGAATTCACGAGGGGCCAGCTGAAGAGAAACTGACTGACCTGTGGGAGTTTCTGGGCGAGTTGGGTTTGAGTCTGCCGGGTGGTAAAAAACCCAATGCAGGCGATTATGCCAAGCTACTGGATCAAGTTCGGGAGAGGCCCGATCGGCATCTGATCCAAACCGTATTGCTCCGCTCACTCTCCCAGGCGGTCTACAGCTCTGACAATGTGGGACACTTCGGGCTCTCCTATCAGGCCTATACCCATTTCACGTCACCGATACGCCGCTATCCCGATCTGATTGTTCACCGCGCGCTCAAACACGCCATCTCCAAACGCAAGCCAGATGATTTCGAATATCCGAAGTCTGAACTGCAGAGTCTTGGCGAGCACTGTTCAAGTACTGAACGCCGCGCCGATGAGGCAACCCGGGATGCCTTGGACTGGTTGAAGTGTGAATATATGCAGGACAAAGTTGGTGAGACCTTCAGCGGCATCATCACCAGCGTCAACTCATTCGGTGTGTTTGTTGAACTGGAGGAGATCTATATCGATGGTCTGGTTCATATCACAGCGCTCGATAATGACTACTACCACTATGACCCGGTCGGACACAGACTCACCGGTGAGCGCACCGGGAAAGTGCTGCGCCTCGGTGATCCGCTGACGATTGTGGTGGCAAAGGTTAACCTGGATGATCGCAAGATCGATTTTGTGTTGGCCAAGTCAGACTCGAATGCAGTCGCCAAGAAACCTAAATCAAGAGCCAAAAAGTCGAAACGAAAAAGCAAAAGCAGTGTTTCGGGAAAATCTGACAGCAGTAACAAACAAAGCAGTAATAAGAAGCGCCGTAAAAACAAATCCCGTTAATGTCTGAGCAAAGATCCTGGATACTAGGCCTCCATGCCGTGAAAGCAGCCCTGCAACAAAATCAGGCTGTTGAAACCTTGTTGGTTGATGCCGCTCGCAATGATGGCCGAATCAGAGAGGTGATCTCTCTGGCCGAGGCTGCGGGCGTCAGCTGCCAAAGAATCGCTGCGAAGAAGCTCGATCAGCAAGTAGAAGATACCCACCATCAGGGTGTAGCGTTGCGTGTCAGGTCACAACAGGTTCAGGATGAGCCCTATCTCAAGGCGCTTCTCAAGCGACTCGATGAGGCGCCACTGATATTGATTCTAGATGGGGTTAAGGATCCGCATAATCTGGGAGCCTGCATGCGCACAGCGGATGCGGTTGGTGTGAATGCGATTGTGATACCAAAAGATCGTTCCGTTGGTTTGACCGCAACGGTGAGAAAGGTTGCGAGTGGCGCAGCCGAGAGCGTACCTCTGATTCAGGTGACCAATCTTTCCCGTACCATGAAATGGTTAAAAGACGAAGGGGTCTGGTTGATCGGAACAGCTGGGGAGGCGCAGCAAACACTTTATCAAGCCGACCTGAGCGGGCCACTTGCCCTGATTATGGGGGGAGAGGAGAAGGGATTGCGCAGGCTCACTCGGGAAAACTGTGATCTTTTGATCAAGTTGCCAATGCAAGGAAGTGTGGAAAGCCTCAATGTTTCTGTGGCGGCCGGTGTGTCACTCTATGAAGCGCTCAGGCAGCGCCTGTAAACTTAGGAATAATTCAGTTAATCGGAGATCTGTTGTGATGAGAAAACTTTCCTGTCTCGCCTTGCTATCTGCTCTCTCTACCGTGCAGGTACAGGCAGACACACTGCTTGGATTCACTGCTGGCATCGAGCTGTGGAATGTTGATTCATCCGGCGCCATCTCAGATGTTTCAGAATCGGATATGCAATTTTTCGATTTGGGAACCGAGAACCATGGTGTGGCTTCGATCGCCTTCGAACATCCAATACCGCTGGTGCCAAACTTTAAGGTCAGAACCAATGATCTGAGCTCAGAAGGGGATATGGTACTGAGTGAGTCCTTTCGCTATGCCGGACTGACTTTTCCGGTTGGCCGCAAGGTCAATGTCGAGTTTGACATGCAAAGCACAGATTTCGTCTTGTACTATGAATTATTCGACAATGATCTGGTGTCCTTCGATTTCGGGCTGAATTTTAAATACCTGGACGGGGAAATCCAGGTTGAAGATGTACAAAGCAAACTGGCGTCCCAGGAACACTTTAAAGGTTACGTACCGATGCTCTACGGCGCAGTACAAGTCGGTATACCGGCAACGCCTCTATGGGTCTATGGCGATCTTAATGTTCTCAGCGTGGGTGATCATACACTGCAGGACTATCAGCTTGGTCTGGCCTATAGCGTGATTGACAATTTGGCGATGGATCTGCGTGTGAAAGGTGGTTATCGAAGCTTCTCTCTTGAGCTGGATGACCTGGATGGGATCTATACCGATTGGGATTTTGACGGCTTCTACTTGGGGATGGAGGTGGATTTCTAGTCGCCGTCACCCACGAGATCAAGCGTAAATGTACGCCAATTACCACAAAACCAAGCAGAAAGATCCCTGTTAAATTATTTTCGATCTAATCAATCTTGCGGATTTAATGGCAAAACGGTAGAATCCGCCGCTTTCTGATTGCCGATTGCCAGAGACAAATCCTCTCCAGAGGGTGAATTCACTGCCCATCGGGAATCACTCCTTGCCTTACTGCCTATGCAGAAGGCTGCCCAAACCGTAAGGAGATACAATGAGGCACTATGAAGTTGTGTTCCTGGTTCATCCGGACCAGAGTGAACAAGTACCCGCTATGATCGAGCGTTACCGCTCGGGCATCGAAACCAAGGGTGGCACCATCCACCGGCTTGAGGATTGGGGGCGTCGTCAACTGGCGTATCCGATCAACAAGATCCACAAAGCGCACTATGTTTTGATGAATATCGAGTGCAATCAGGAAGCGCTTGACGAGTTGGAAAGCGCCTTCCGTTTCAACGATGCCGTGATTCGCAATATGGTGGTTCGTCGCGAAGAGGCGATCACCGAGCTCTCTCAATTGGCGAAATCCCAGGAAGCTGACGAACGCCCTGTGAGCCGTGACGATGATGATGAGCAGGATGATAACGAGGCTTCGGTTGAGGAAGCCGCTGAATCGAGTGACGACTGAACATCAGAATTTCAGAGAGGATAGATAGATGGCACGTTTTTTTCGACGTAAGAAATATTGCCGCTTTACCGCGGAAGGCATCAGTGAGATCGATTATAAAGATCTGAATCTGCTCAAGGCCTATGTCAGCGAGAGTGGCAAAATTGTACCCAGCCGCATTACTGGGACTAAGGCGAAGTATCAGCGTCAATTGGCGACCGCGATCAAGCGCGCTCGTTATATCGCGCTGTTGCCATACACAGATCAGCACTAATAAGGAGTTCATGCCTGCCGGGGTAGCGGAATGAAAGCAGTAGCATCCTTTGTGATGCGTGGGCCAGCGCAATCAGCCATGGTGGCAACGGTTCTGGCTGTGCTGTCGATCATCATTCCATTCATCGGTCTATTCAGCAGTGCCAGTGTTGCACTGGTCACCCTGAGAATGGGTGGTCTGGCAACAGCCAAGGTGTTACTCATAGCAACCCTTGCTTGCGCTGTCTTGATGACACTGATATTTGGCAATCCGCTTGCGGCGCTAGGCTTTTTGCTGGTGTTGTGGATACCAGTAGTGTTGCTTGGCTTGCTGCTACGTAACAGTCGCTCCTTGGCTTTGACAACCCAGGCGGGATTATTATTCGGCCTTCTGGCCATACTGGTGCAATACATCAGTATGGGAGATCCAGTTACTTTCTGGCGAGAGTATCTGGAGCCCATGAGCCAACGTTTTATCGAGGCTGGTCTGTTTGATCCGGCGCGAAGCACTGAGGTGTTAGACCAGCTCTCTACGATGATGTGTGGCCTGGTCTCAGTCGGTTTTCTGCTGCAGATGCTGCTTAGCCTCTATGTGGCTCGCTGGTGGCAGGCAATCCTCTACAACCCAGGCGGGTTTGCTGAGGAGTATCAGCAGATGCGACTGCACTGGTTTATAGGAATTGCTGGTGCTGCCGCACTGTTGCTTGGACTATTACCGGAACAGAGCTATCCGGCAATATTGGGTTGTCTTGGGGCGTTGATACTTGGGTTATTGTTTCTGCAGGGCATGGCGGTGATCCATGGCTTGGTGAAATTGATGAAATCTGTCCAGCTCTGGTTGGTATTGACCTACCTGATGCTGATTGTTTTTTTACCGCAGATGGTGCTGGTGATGATCAGCATTGGACTGCTGGATATTTGGATCGACTTTCGATCCCGCTTCAAATCGAAAATGAGCGGGTGAGAAGTTAAGCGACAAGCTGCTCAGAGCAGTTTGGCGCCGATAAAGATTTGACCTAATAAGGGTGATTACAATGGAAATTATTCTATTGCAAAAAGTGGATAACCTGGGTGATCTGGGTGAAAAGGTAAATGTGAAGAGCGGTTATGGCCGTAACTTTCTGATTCCTAGCGGTAAAGCCATTCCGGCCACCGAAGCGAATCTGAAGGTTTTCGAGCAGCGTCGCGCTGAGCTGGAGAAAGAGGCTCAGCAGAAACTTCAGGCAGCCGAGGCTCGCAAAGCCAAGCTGGATGGTATGGATATCTCCATTACCTGTAAAGCGGGCGATGAGGGACGTCTCTTCGGTTCAGTCGGTACTGCTGATATTGCTAAGGCGATTAGCGATGCTGGTGAGGCGGTGGAGAAGAAAGAGGTTATGCTTCCCAATGGCGCCTTCCGCGTCGCTGGTGAGTACGAAGTTGATCTGCATCTTCATGCAGACGTGGATCTCACGGTCAAACTGACCATTGTCCCCGAGGCTTGATCGTCAGCGACGGCTGCTGATTGCTTTAATGCACCACATCACGGCACCGGTGCCGTGATGTGGTGTGGCCTGCTGCTGTGACCAGGTGTCAACCAGATTGGCTCTGAACACCTAATACTGATAGCGCTCGTCGAAACCGAGTTTTCTCAGTTGTTTCAATACCATTCCTCGATAAGCTTTAACGCTTCTCAGGATATATTTCTACCCAGTGGCTTTTCATTCCCCAATTCGTCATCTTTAGGGTCGGGGAAATCAATAATCATCCAAAGATTGCGCTGGATTTTGTCCCGGATTCTAGGCGCACAAAGGGGAGCATAGCCGCTCTACATGACCCTTTGTGCAACAACGAAGCCGGGACAAAAGACAAGCAAGATTGGATGATTATTTATTTCCCTGGCCCTTAAGCCAATCTCTCTCATTGGAAAGTACTGATTGCCTTTCCTAGACTCTTTCAATACCGTATCCTTGTCTCTCTCGGTCGCCACCTTATTCAACCAATCACAAAGCTAATTCCGATGTCTGAATCCGCCTATCCAGAAGAGCTCGCTGACTATCCAGAAGTAGAGCCGCGTGCTATCAAGGTGCCGCCTAATTCAGCGCAAGCCGAGCAATCGGTACTTGGGGGACTGCTGCTTGATAATGATAGCTGGGACAAGGTGGCGGATTTGGTGGTTGATGAGGATTTTTATCGCAAAGAGCATCGCTTAATCTTCAGCGCCATTGCCGCCCAGGCCGAAGATAGTCAGCCTTTTGATGTGGTGACCCTGGCTGAGCACCTGGAGCGCAAAGAGCAGCTTGAGGAGGTCGGTGGTTTACCCTACCTGGTGCGCCTTGCCGAAGAGACCCCGAGTGCAGCCAACATAAAATCCTATGCCGGTATCGTGCGAGAGTACTCGGTGATGCGTCAGCTGATCTCGGTTGGTACCGATATCTGTGACGATGCATTTCACCCTCAGGGCCGCAAAGCGGAAGAGCTGCTTGATGTCGCTGAGCGCAAGGTTTTTGAAATTGCCGAACAGACCAGTAAAGGCAAGGGGGGATTCACCCCAATCAAATCCCTGTTGACCAAAGCGGTCGACCGGATTGAAACCCTCTTTCAGCAGGATGAGCCGATTACCGGTATCAGTACCGGTTTTTCCGATTTTGATCAGATGACCTCTGGTCTGCAGCACGCCGACCTGATTATTGTTGCCGGCCGTCCCTCAATGGGAAAGACCACCTTTGCCATGAACATTGCAGAGAATGTGGCCATACAGGCAGGCAAAGCGGTGGCAGTCTACAGCATGGAGATGCCGGGCGACGCCCTGGCCATGCGTATGATGTCGTCCCTGGGGCGTATCGATCAGTTGCGGGTGCGCACCGGTAAACTGGAGGATGAAGAGTGGCCGAGACTCTCTTCCGCAGTCAGCATGCTGGCCGAAACCAGGCTCTACATTGACGATACCCCGGCGATGTCGCCGACCGAGGTGCGTGCCAGGGCCCGCCGCCTGAAACGGGAACACGATGATCTCGGGCTGATTGTGATCGACTATCTGCAGTTAATGCAGGCTCCTGGAGAAGGGGAGAACCGGACTAACGAGATCTCCGCCATCTCCCGCTCTTTGAAAGCGCTGGCCAAGGAGTTGAATGTGCCGGTAATTGCACTCTCTCAGCTCAATCGAAGCCTTGAGCAGCGCACCAATAAACGACCGATCATGTCCGATCTGCGTGAGTCTGGTGCAATCGAGCAGGATGCGGATCTGATCGTCTTCATCTATCGGGATGAGGTCTATAACGAAGACAGTCCGGACAAGGGCATTGCAGAGATTATCATTGGTAAACAGCGTAATGGTCCGATCGGAACCACCCGGCTGACCTTTCTTGGAAAATACACCAAATTCGAAAACTATACGGAAGATGTCTACGGCGACGAGGGGTATTGATGGAGTTTGCCCCACAGGCATCGATCGATCATGCGGCCCTGAGGCATAATTTGAAGTTAGCCCGGCAAGCTGCTCCCAGTAGCCGGATCTGGGCCGTCATCAAAGCGGATGGGTACGGCCATGGTCTGTTGCGGGTTGCTGAGGCCCTGCACGATGCGGATGGCTTCGCTGTGGCGCGGCTCAATGAAGCCTTGGCGCTCAGACAGCAGGGTGTGGTCAAGCCTCTGTTAGTGCTCTCAGCCTGCATCAGCCGTTGTGATTTCGATCAGGCGATAGAGGCCGATATCCAGGTGGTTGTGCATCATCGAGACCAATTGGATGCTTTAGGCGCCATATCCTCATCAGATCAGCGGTTAACTGTTTGGTTAAAACTCGATACTGGAATGCACAGACTGGGGTTTGCCCCCAGTGAGCTTATCGAAATCTTAGATCGGCTCAAAGGTCTGGCGATTGTTGACGAGATCAATCTGATGAGCCATCTCGCCAATGGAGATGAACCGCAAGATCCGCTGACTTCGGCTCAGTGTGAACAGCTACTGCAATTCGATCCAGCTCTGTTCAATGCACGATCAATGGCAAATTCAGCCGGTGTATTGGCCAATCCTGCATCGCATCTTGATTGGAACAGGCCCGGTATCATGCTGTATGGGGCCTCCCCATTGCTCGACACAACAGCAGAACAGTTTGGGCTACAGCCGGTAATGACCCTGAGCAGTCGGGTGATTGCGCTCAAAGCCTGTCGGGCGGGTGGACGGGTCTCCATGGACATGCTCTGTGTCGATGCCAGAGGGCTATCCGATATTCAGGTTGGCGATGAAGCGGTGTTGTGGGGGAGGGGATTGCCTGTGGAAGAGATCGCCAGAGCGGCGGGTACTATTGCCTATGAGCTGCTCTGTGGTATCAAACAACGCGTTCGATTTATTGATCTCAACCGGCAGCAGTTGGAGGTGTAATGGCGCAGGGCGGTAAAAAAGCGGCAAAGACCCACTATACCTGTAGTGCTTGTGGGGCCAGCTTTGCCAAATGGTCCGGTCAGTGTTCCGAGTGTCACGCCTGGAATGCACTGGAGGAGAGTCTTGCTCCGGCATCATCGGGGCAGAAACGCTTTGCCGGTTATGCCGGTACAGGTGGTCAACAGGTGATCTCACTGGCTGAAGTCGAGACCGAGCGTGAGGCCCGACTACAACCGACAGCGTAGAACTGAATCGGGTTTTGGG
>JARRQD010000092.1:0-10813 GCA_037382205.1 Candidatus Thiodiazotropha sp. | reverse complement strand
GAGTTGCTTTTGAGCCGCCAGCCACTGCTCCTGCTCCATCAACAAACGTCCCATTCTGAGTTGTGGCTTACCCGATTTGTCGATCTCTGCCAACTGCTTCAACACCTGGACCCCCTGCTGCGGCTCTCTGGCCAGCAACCAGGCATCCGCCAGCAGACTCAGTGACGCTTTGTTGGATTTTATATCGCCACGCTGAATGCGATCTTTGATTAGCTCAGCTGCATCCAAAGGATTGTTGAGTTGCAGGTAGAGCTTGGCCAGACGGATCAGACCACTCTCGTCGAGCAAATTCTTGCTGGCAGCCAGTGAAAGAACGGCAACCGCTTTCTGCTCTCTTCCCAATTGCAGTAACACATCAGACAACTGCTGCCAATAGAGCGCTTTGGCGGGGAATTTTTTAACCAGTATTTCGAGTACAGGCACACTCTGCTTATACTGTTTGGTTTCAAAATAGAGTCCAACCAGCATCTGATACCAGGACTCCTGAGGTGAATCTGACTGTTTGATTGCTCGCTTCAAGGCAGTGATCGCCTTGCTGTATTTTTTCAGTTCATAGTAGAAGCTGGCCTGCAGTACCCTGGATTCTGGCGTAGGTTTTGCCGTCTGTTCAAACCAGCGCTCAAGCTGTACCAATCCAGCTTTATAACGCGCCTCCTGATAGAGTAGCTGGGCCAGAGTGTAGCGTAGATTGAGGCTTACCTCAGGTGGCAGTGCAGCGGAGTTCACCGCAAACAGAAAGTGATCGATGGCTGCAGGATAGTCCTTCAAGCCGATACTTAGGTAACCGTAAGCCTGGCGGGTCAATGCCGTCTCATCCGGATTCTGCTTGACCCGCTCCAACAGGGCATCCAGTTCGCTACGAGCACGTTGATACTTACCGTTGCGTATCAGTGCGTCAATCATGAACAGGTAGTCATAAGTATATCGCTTGGCATCGGCGGCATCCTTGGGTAGCTCTTCTGTGCCAAAAGCAGGAGTGCAAAGCAGCAGACATAAGCCAATGCCGAAGACCCAACGCTTGATTGTTTGCAATGCCGATTTCATCAATTTAAACGATAACTAATGGTTTGGGTGGCAATCCGTGAAACCGCCTTACCGTCCACCACCTTAGGATGAAACTGCCAGCGACTGATGGCGCGCAGTGCGGACTGTTCGAAATAGCCAGCCGGCTCGGCTTCGACAACCTCTGCGTCACTGACCGAACCGTCAGGATTGATGGTAAAGCGTAACACCACTTTTCCCTCCACATGGCGCATTAGCGCCCGTTGTGGGTAGCGAGGTGGAAAACGCATCCGCGGTACTGGCTCAGCCGCCAGGGTAGTCGGCATTTCCGGTCGCACACCGATATAGGGGCCTGTGCCGATCTGTAGGGGAATATCCAAGTCCGGCATCTGCCATTGTGCAAGCTCAGGGCGATCCACCGCCAGCGGTTGCATCGGTGTCTCTGGTACGGCTGGGGGAGGTTCCGGCAGCTCCTGTTGCGGTTCAGGCTCTTGCTGGGGAGGTGGCTGAGGCTCAGGCTTCACACGGACAAACTCAATGATCTCCGATGAAGCCAGCTTGTCTACCAGAGTCGCTTTCTCACTCAACATTTGGTCAAGTAACAGAAACAGGGCCACATTGACCACGACGGCAATCAACACAGCGAGCAGAAAGCGCATCAATCCTGATCCCGGGTTGCCGCAATGGAAACGCTCTCCACCCCGGCAAGGCGCGATTGATCAAGCACCCGGATTACCACCCCGGTTGGGGCCTCCCGGTCAGCCATGATGACCACCGCGCCTTCAGGGTTCTCCGCATGCAAACGCTCCACATTGGCGCGAACAGCTCTCAAGTCAATCCGGCGCTTGTCGATCCACACCTCGCCTTCAGCAGTGACACCAATCAGAATCGCTGCCTGCTGTTTCAGGGTCGCGGTTGCCGCGCTGGGTCGATCCACATCCACACCGGTCTCTTTGACGAATGATGATGTCACCATGAAAAAGATCAGCAGGATAAAAACCATATCGATCAACGGGGTCAGATTGATCGCCAGTTCGCCGCTCTCCTCATCCACATGCTGATGGCGCATCAGAGACCCTCCTGAGGAGTGGCATGGTAACTCAAGCGGTGTTGAAGATCGCTGGAGAAATAGTATCCAGAGAGGGAGGCGACTAACCCAGCCATGGTGGTAATCAACGCCTGGGAGATCCCACCGGCCATTCCCCGGATATTACCGGATCCGTGCTGGGCAATGACGTCAAACAGCTCAATCATTGCCTCGATGGTTCCGAGCAGACCGACCATGGGCAGGATCTGCACCAAAGAGATGATCAACGGTAACCAGGACATGCAGCGATCACTGACCGGTTCGCCATTACCCCACCAAATATGCAAGTAAAGGTAGATAATCAGGCTCCACATCAACAGGGAGAACAGTAGGATGATCAGCAGAATCATGCCGCCCCGCTCCAGCAGACTCAGCGCATCAAGTGGCAGCCAGTTGAGCAGAATCTCCATCTCAGCCCCCAGATCGGGCCGCGACCATTGCGGCACTCTGTTGATCGAGCAGACGAATCACCCGATTACTCCGACCAGCCAGATAACTGTGCAATAGAACCATCGGGATGGCGACTGCCAAGCCCAGTTCGGTGGTCACCAGGGCCTGGGAGATACCGCCAGACATCAACTTCGGATCGCCAGTGCCGAACAGAGTGATCGATTGGAAGGTCTCGATCATTCCGGTCACCGTACCCAGCAGACCGAGCAACGGCGTGACGGCGGCAAAAATGGTCAATAGACGCAACCCCCTTCTTAAATTCGGCAGCTCACGAAGGATCGCTTCATCAAAGTGTTTCTGTAGGGCATCCCCGGAAATCCCGTGATGCAGCTTATCGATGGCCAGCAGTCGCCCGAGGGGATTGTTATCCATCGGTTCATCCTGCTTCAGCTGCCGCTTCACCCGGCGTCCAATGACCAGCAGACTGACCAGACGCTCTATAATCACAAGCGAGCCCAAGGCGCCTAGAAAAAGGATGAAATAGCCGATGTAGCCACCTTGCTGAATTCGCTCAGTCAGTGTTGGCGAAGCGACCAGCAGTGACAGGATCGCGCCTCTGGAGGGATCAATAGCCAGCTTCTGCAGACCACCTGCACTCTGCTCAGCCTGCTTGGCGAGCAGCTGGAAACGGGGCGCCGGCTGTCTGCTCAGCTCAACGAATCGAGCGGTTTCCGGGAGATACCTCAAGTAGCGGCCATTGGAGAGTGCATTAAACAGACCGACAACGGTGACGCGTTCTTGTTGCTCCTCGCCATTGGTCAGAATTACCGGCATCGATGCCTGCCAGATCTGCCCTGACTGAACAATCCGCTGTAAGAAGATCTGCCACAGATCCTGTAGACGCTCCAATGAGGGTAAGGATCGGCTGCTGGCAATCTCTTCGAGAATCTGCAGATCCTGCTGATGCTGGGATGAACTCAGATCATTTTTAAACAGGTTTAAACTCTCTGAAGCCACCTGCCTGACCACCCCAAACAACTCACCGAAACTCCCAGCGCTTTGCTGGTGGGTCTGTTTGAGTTTTTCAAGCTCGTCTCGCTGAGTCTCAAATTGCGCCATCAGTTGCTTTTGGCGCTGCCGCTCCGCCTGTAGCTTCTTTTTGATGGCATCAAGCTCGGCTTTGCGCTGTTGGTGCTGATCCAGAAAGCGTTTCTCCCTGGCCTGATCTCTGTTTTGCTGAGCCTGGCGGGACGCTCTGACCTCTTCCAGCAGGGATTGCAATGGATCCTCTGCAGCCTGAGTCAAGGGCTGGTAACCTACGAGGCTCAGCAACAGTATGACGGTGAGAAGCGGTCGATTCATTGGCCAACCTCCTCAGGTATCAGCATCGGCAATACCATCAGATCCGGTGGCAGCTGCTTTCGGGCGATACGAATTGCCCGGGTCAGCTCTGCCATATGACTCGAATCAAGCGCGATCCAGCGGCCCTTTTGGTTATCCCAAATCCCTCCCGTTTTATCGTCAAGGGTCTGGTAAAACAGCGCGACCCGACCAAGCCGCAGAAAATTGACCATCTTCTGCTGATTGGTCTGAGAAACAAGCTGAGCCTGATAAGCCTCGATATTGCGTCCATAATCCGCTTCGATCTGATAGGCCTCGAGCAGTTGCCGAAAGCGCTCGGAAATCTCCAGCGATCGATCCTCATTGGCGTGCTGCAAAGAGGCCACTCTTGCTTCTCGTTCTTCTTTCAGGAAGGGGCTGTCTCTGGCGACCAACTCGGCCAGGGTTTGCAGCATCTGCTGCATCAAAGGATCGATCTCGCTGCGCATGCGATCAATCTCCTCCAACTCATCAGAGATCCGTTGAATCTCGGTAGACTGTCGCTCGACCTGGGACTGCAAGTCGTCATTTGCCAGAGCAGTCCGTTGCAGCTGTTGACTGAGCATACGATACTCTTCAAGCATCTTGCGGCTCTCATCATCCAGGCGCTCAACACTTTTTTGCGACTTCTCCGCCGCTTTCTGGCCAGCCACCTCCATATCGATTGCTCGCTTGAGCTTTTCCGCTGCCAATCCATCGGTCTGCGTAAAGAGCATGCCGAAGGCAACTGCCATTGTCATAAAGATTTTCATGATCATTTTATACTTGGGGCCCGTTAGTAGGATCAAATTAATGCTTGTAAGATCCAATCCATGCGTACTCTCTCATAATATCCATCTGTCAGCCAAATGGATCAATTGAGAGCTGTGCTTTCTATCCATATGTCACCTATATGGATTATCAATTGACTGCCATGATTTAAAGGTGACAGTAAAATCAACTTCCACTGTGGTTGCCAAGTAAGGGTCAGGAAAATAAATAATCATCCAAAGATTGCGCTGGATTTTGTCCCGGACTCTAGGCGCACAAAGGGCAGCATAGCCGCTCTACGTGACCCTTTGCACAACAACCAAGCCGGGGCAAAAGACAAGCAAGATTGGATGATTATTGATTTCCCCGGCCCTTAAACCCCAACTTACCCAGGTAATCCTGGTAATCTGTTTCTGTAACAATCGCATACAATGGTTGTTGCAATAACGATATCAGACCAGGTAGGAAATATTGATGGATATTGACCGCCAACAGCTCGCGACTGATTTTTTAAACATGCTCCCGGCCGATTGTGTCATCTATCGGCAAGAGGAGTTAATCCCATTTGAATGTGATGGACTGTCTGCGTATCGAAAAGTGCCATTGATCGTTCTGTTGCCTTATACGGCCGATCAAGTGGCGCTCATTCTCAAGTATTGCCATCAAAATCAGCTACCCGTTGTGGCCCGAGGTGCGGGTACTGGTCTCTCTGGCGGTGCGCTGCCCCATGAACAGGGGGTGCTGCTCAGTCTGGCAAGACTCAACAAGATTATCAACGTCGACACTGACAACCGTCTGGCCTGTGTCCAACCCGGGGTGAGAAACCTGGCAGTGAGTGAAGCCGCCAAACCCTACGGATTGTACTATGCCCCGGATCCCTCCTCCCAAATAGCCTGTTCAATTGGCGGCAATGTCGCCGAAAATGCCGGCGGGGTTCACTGCCTCAAATATGGCCTGACCCTGCACAATGTGGTTCAGGTTACTCTGATCAC
The DNA here is from genome assembly GCA_037382205.1 of Candidatus Thiodiazotropha sp. Classification (GTDB taxonomy): domain Bacteria; phylum Pseudomonadota; class Gammaproteobacteria; order Chromatiales; family Chromatiaceae; genus Thiodiazotropha. The sequence continues at coordinate 5,212 of JARRQD010000092.1, read as the reverse complement.
CATCGATGGGGAGCGCCTGACCATAGGCTCAACCGGCCTGGATGGCCCGGGTCTCGACTTACTGACCCTGATCACCGGTTCCGAGGGGATGCTCGGCGTGGTGGTGGAAGTGGTTGTGAAACTGCTACCGATCCCGGAGCGTCAGCAGGTAGCGCTGGCCGCTTTTGACGATGTGGAGACAGCCGGTAAGGCGGTGGCAGAGATCATTGCCAAGGGAATCCTTCCCGCAGGACTGGAGATGATGGATAACCTCTCGCTACGGGCCGCAGAAGATTTTGTCCACGCAGACTACCCTACCGGTGCGGCGGCCATCCTACTGTGTGAGGTTGACGGCAGCGAAGACGAAGTTTCCGAAGAGATTATGCGGGTGCGCCAGATCCTACTCAACGCGGGAGCCAGCGAAGTGCGTACCGCAAAGGATGAAACAGAGCGCATGAAATTTTGGGCTGGACGCAAGAATGCCTTCCCCGCCGTGGGCCGGCTGGCGCCGGATTACTACTGCATGGATGGCACAATCCCGCGCAACCAGCTTGGTAAAGTGTTGACGATGATTGGTGAAATGTCTGACAAATATGGCCTACCCTGTGCCAATGTCTTCCATGCGGGTGATGGCAACCTGCACCCACTGATCCTCTATGATGCGAACCATGAGGGTGAGTTGGAGAAGGCTGAACAGTTTGGCGGTGAAATCCTCGAACTCTGTGTAGCCGTCGGCGGTACCATCACAGGCGAACATGGTGTGGGAATCGAGAAGATCAACCAGATGTGCGCCCAATTCCCCGCTCCTGAACTGGAGACTTTTCATGCGGTAAAAGCGGTTTTTGATCCCCACAACCTGCTTAATCCGGGTAAAGCGATACCAACCCTGGCCCGCTGTGCAGAATTTGGCGCCATGCACGTTCATGCAGGCAAACTGCGCTTTCCTGAGCTGGAGCGCTTCTGATGTCTGACGATCAAGATCAATCAACACAGCTGCAGGCCAGCGTCAAAGATGCGATTGCCGAGGGCCGTAGTCTGCGCTTAAGGGGTCATGGTAGTAAAGATTTCTTCGGGCGGGAACTGGGCCAGCAACAACTTCTGGATCTCTCAGGCAACCGGGGCATTGTCAATTATGAGCCTACCGAATTGGTGATTACCGCCCGAGGCGGAACCCCACTGGATGAGATCGAAGCCGCTTTGGAATCCAATCAACAGATGCTACCTTTTGAACCACCCCATTTCGATGGCAAGGGCACCATCGGCGGCGCTATTGCTACCGGCCTCAGTGGCCCAAGACGCCCATGGGGGGGCTCACCACGAGACCTGCTGCTGGGCATCAAAATGCTCGATGGGCAGGGTAGAATCATGGACTTCGGTGGTCGGGTGATGAAGAATGTTGCGGGCTACGACATCTCTCGGCTGATGGCCGGTGCAATGGGCACGCTTGGGATCCTTCTAGAAGTCTCAATCAAGGTACTGCCCAAGCCGGTTGAGGAACATACCCTGCTGTTCGACTGGGATCCGGCCAGTGCAGCCAGCTTGGTCGGCAAAATGATCGCCGATTCCCAGCCGCTCACCGCCACTTACTGTCTGGCAGAAAAGCAGGCGATACGGCTCGCTTGCAGCCACCAGCGGTTGCCCGGAATCTGCCAGAGATATGGCCTGGCGGATGCTTCAGAAGCAGATGGATTCTGGCAACAGTTAAGAGATCACAAGCTCGATTTCTTTCAACATCCTAAGCCCCTGTGGCGGCTCTCCCTGAAGCCTACGAGCCAACTGGAATTGCCTGAACCCTGCCTGCAAGAGTGGTCTGGTGGACTGCGTTGGCTCAACAGCGAGTGCCCTGCCGCAGAGATCCGCAACCTCGTCGAAGCTCAGGGAGGACATGCCATACTGTTTCGCAACGGTGACCGTAGTGGCGATGTGTTCCACCCCCTTCACCCCCGCATCGCGGGGATTCAGCAGGGTTTAAAGGCGGTATTCGATCCTCAGGGCCTATTTAATCCTGGCCGGCACTACCCGTATTATTGAGCGACTTCTGCTGCGGCTTTGCCGCCTCCATACAGCTCGACATCTGATCAGGGGATTGACTTGAATTGAAACACTTTTTCAATGCCTCGCCCACCAGAATGGACTGATCGAGAAACTTCAGCATGTTTTGCTTGTTCTGCTCATTGAACTCGATCTTCTTCGCAGGTTGCGACTGAGCCTGCTGAGCGCCACCCCGTCCCATTTTTGCCCGCATCTCCTGCTCCAGGGCGATCATGATATCGACACATTTCTGAAAAGCAGCCTGATCCTTGGCCTGATTCAAACAGGTCTTGGTCTCCTGCATCGCCGGGATACTCTTATCGATCACCGGCAGCATGGCCTGCTTTGATTGATCAAAATGTTGCTGCGGATCCATCTGCCCGGCCCCCTGCTCTGCTGGCTGGGCGAGAGCTAAGGTCGGAACCAGAAGGGTCGTTAGTAGCCATTTCATGGAATTCTCCTCATTTGAACCTGAATCTGTTGGTTCAGGTTTATTTTATGGTTGTGATGTAATGGTTGATGGTCTGTCAGTATCGATGATTGCTAGTTTGACACAATAACGCAATTTTTTTGCCGGGGCCTGTTAACAGGCTCAAATTCCTCAGCCAAAACAAAAACAGAGAATACCCGCAATCATATGTGCTGAAATTTCCCAGCCAACTGGTTAGAATTTCGCCCAACAACAACACCATTGGAGATTTCTGTGGCAGAAAAACGCGTCGACGTCGCTATCCTCGGATCCGGTACTGCCGGTTTAAATGCAACCGGCCAAGTTGGCCCGAGTGGTAAAAGCTTTCTCCTGATCAATGGTGGAGAGCCAGGCACCACCTGCGCCCGGGTAGGCTGTATGCCCTCCAAAGCGCTGATTCAGGTGGCTGAAGACTACCATCGACGCACCCATCTCGATCGCTATGGTGTGGATGGCCATACTGAAATGACCATCGATATTCCAGAAGCGATGGAGCATGTACAGGATCTGCGGGACAATTTCGTCGACCGAGTACTATCGAACAGTACCGATAACATGGGTGAGCGGTTTGTCGAGGCCTATGCAGAGTTTGTTGATCCTCATACCCTGCAGCTCGATAACGGTGACCGTGTGGTAGCCGATAAAATTGTCATCGCAACCGGTTCACGCCCGGTGATCCCGGCGGCCTGGGAAGCTTTTGGTGATAAGGTTTTAACCACCGACAGTTTTTTTGAACTGGAGGATCTGCCCAAATCGGTCGCCGTCGTCGGCCTGGGTGTGATCGGCCTGGAGCTTGGCCAATCACTCAACCGGCTGGGCATCAAAGTCACTGGCTTCGATATGGCAGAGACCATCGGTGGCACCAGTGACCCGGAAGTCTCCAAATCAGCCCTGGAGATTATGCAGCGGGAGTTCCCCATCCATCTGGGCGCTGCGGTAGAGATCTCTGCCGAAGGAGAGCAACTACGTGTTACAGCAGGCGACAATTCTGTGGTTGTCGACAAGGTTCTCGCCAGCCTTGGGCGGACACCTAATGTGGAGGGACTGGCCCTATCGAATGCGGGTATCGAACTGGATGCCAAAGGTATTCCTCTGTACAACCCAAACACCATGCAGTGCGGGGACTCCCATATCTTCATAGCCGGCGATCTGAATGGTGACAAACCGATTCTGCATGAAGCTGGGGACGAAGGAAAAATTGCTGGCTATAACGCAGCAAACGACCAGATCATGGGATTCAAACGTAAGGTTCCCCTGGCGATCAATTTCTGCGACCCCAATATCTGCCTGGTCGGCAAGCGTTACACAGAACTGGATCAGCAAAACACGGCCATCGGTGAGGTTAAGCTGGCGCCAGTGGGGCGAGCGTTGATCATGGGTCAGAACCGGGGTGTAATCCGAGTCTATGCCGACAAATCCACAGGGCGGATGCTCGGTGCGGAGATGATCACCACCAGGGGCGAGAATCTGGCCCATCTGTTGAGCTGGGCCATCTCACAGGATCTCAGCGTCGGGGACCTGATTCGTATGCCATTCTACCACCCGGTCATCGAGGAGGCGTTGCAGGCAGCCCTGAACAGTCTCTACGCCCAGGTTGAGACGAAAAACCAGGGGCCAATCAAAGAACTCTTTCCACTTTGAGTGAGGCGTAACAGATGGAATCTATTGAAGTCAGATTTACCGGTGGCAAGCGCATCGAGGCTCAGGTAGGGGATTTCACCCTACAGACAGATCAGCCTGTGAAGTATGGCGGTGAAGCCACGGCCCCTGCCCCTTTCGAACTGTTCCTAGGGTCGATCGCCACCTGTGCTGGCATTTTTGCCTGGAACTTCTGTGAATCCCGCCAATTGTCTACTGAAGGTCTGGCGCTGCAAATGGAGTGCATAGAGGATGAAAAGAAGAAAATGATTGATAAGATCATCTTCCACCTGACCCTGCCAGAGGCGTTTCCAGAGCAATATCAAAGCGGCATCATACGAGCCATGGAACTTTGTGCGGTTAAAAAGCATATGCAGACCGCACCAGATTTCACCGTGCTAATCGACCAATAAAGTGTCTCATATTTTGAGATAAGTCGAGATGCCTGCTCAGACCAGAAGAGAAGGCGCAAGCCTGGAAAAGGCCTGTCATCCCTCTTCTTTTGGAGACCGATTGAAGCGCGCTTAGCCCACTCGTGCAGTGTCCTATACAAATCATACATTTAGACGAGGACTATCATGAGATGGCATTTATTTCCCTGACCCTAAATCGCTTAGCTCGCCCTGCGGGAAGCCACTCAAGCCACGATTACGGCGTTGCCCCCCTTGAAAGGGAACCGCCATTCACGTTGTAGCGTGATTCACCCAGCAGGTGACATAACCATCGAAGCTATTTTCTTTAAAATCAGTAAGCTGCTAGTAGAATGGAGCGGTCAACTGATTTTTTTAGGTTTCATATAGGACACTACACTAGGGATAACCCTAGCTGGGGTAATTACCAACTATCATTTTCAGCCAAAATCCTGCCTACTATACCCAGCACTGGCCCTTGCCAACAGCTCAATACCAGGTACTCCCATATCCTGGATTATTGAAACGCAGTTGCTGTTATGCCAAATGCTAAGAAAGAAACTTCGTTTTATGTTCTCTTTATGAGTTGAGCTCTATTTCAGGGGCTGAAGGCAGATATATAACAGGTTATTTCCAGCCTATTCGGCAGTTGGTAGTTGTCGGATAGGCCTGCTGTAAAGATTGA
>JARRQD010000091.1:0-10835 GCA_037382205.1 Candidatus Thiodiazotropha sp. | reverse complement strand
GCCTCAGGCAGGGCTAGAATCATCTCACGGCCAAAGGCGTCTTCGTAGCAGATCGACATACCCACAGTGTGTGGCCCCACCTGCATCAGGGGCTTCTGTTGCTCTCTCGCCGAGAAGTCCGACATGGGTATGGTAAACAGATCCACCAGTGGCCACAGCAAGGTCTTCAACGGCAGGTACTCGGTAAATGGCACCAGGTGCCCCTTGTAGTAATGACCTCGTTGTTGATTGCCCAGGGCTACCAGAGCGTTGTAGTAGTTATCCCGCTGTCGATCCATCTGCACCACACCAAACACCAGGTTGGAACCACTCTCCCTGATGCGTTTCTCCAGCGGCACGATGAAGGCCTCCTCCACCTGAAACTGGAAGGCTGAAACCGCAGTCTCCGGCCAGATGACCAGATCCTGCGGCAGATGCTTCTGGGTTAGATTCGCATACAGCACCAGACTTGGCGCCAACTGCTCAGGCAGCCACTTCTGTGCTTGGGGTATGTTACCCTGAATCAGCGCCACAGAGAGGGGTTTCGCGGCTGGCCTACTCCACTCAATATCTGTCGCCAGCCAACCGCCAAGCCAAATCAACAGCAGCGCAGCGAGCAGCCAATGCCGGGCGCGCTTGCCGGTCAATAGACAGGCCAGTAATCCAGCACTGAGAATGACCATCCAGCTGACCCCTAAAACACCCAATAGCGGGGCATATCCGGCAAGGGGGGAATCGACTTGTGAGTAGCCTGGCTGCAGCCAGGGAAAACCGGTTAAAAACCAGCCCCGGAACCACTCCATCAAGCCCCAGAGAGCCGGATAGACCAGCAGCAGTTTTTGAACACTGTCCAACCGACTAAAGCGCGCCGCGACCCATCCCAGCAGACCATAGTAGAGGGCGATAAAAAGGATGAAACCCAGGGTAATGACCAGTGGCATCAGCCAGCCCAGATCACCGAACTGGGCGATGCTGACATAGAGCCAGGAGACACCCGTGGCAAGCAGACCGAAGCCGTAGAAAAAACCGCTCTTGAATGAGGGTCCTCCAGTCTGCTGCCAGATCAGAAACAGCAACATTGGCCCCAACACAGCCAGTGGCCAAAAATCGAATGGCGCAAAGGCGAGCGTGGTCATCGCACCGGCCATGGCGGCAGATACCGCAGGTGCGCGTAACAGCCATCGAGTCATACCGCTATCGTTCATGCACTACCTGCTGACGGCATTCACCAATCGATCCAAGCAACCTCCTTGTAAGCCTGACGTATATTGATAATTAATCGAAACACAGCGCCTGGAGCCGCAGATCGTCACTGATCGCAGAGCGCTGAAACACTCTCGTTTTACCACCAGGTATTGCCTCATGAGTTGCTTAAAGTTTTTTGAAAATAGCCCCCAAGCACCTCAGGGGGAAATGAGAAAGCTGCGTGACTCCTGGATGACTCGATATATTGCCCTAGTCGGGCATCCATCTGTGTGGTATGCAAAGCAAACCATTCAAAGAGAAATTCGACCACCGAATCCAAATCGATTGCCCGATTTCGATACTGATGTGTTTGATCACTCAACTGCGCCAGCAACCTCTGGTGCTCTCGTTTTTGCATCTCCAATTGCGGGTAATCGATATCGAGCATGATATTCTCTTCACTGAGGAAGTGAAAAAGCGCGTAGTGTTTGATCTCGATCAGGTGCCGAAGGATCCGCTGATGATCCAGACCAAGCTCCAGGGCTACAGAGGCATCACGGATCAAACCTAAAAAGATCTTGTGCTCAAAATCGATTCGCTCATAGCCAACTTCAAACTCCTCGCGCCACGCTACTTTGATCATTGTGCTTTCCTCTTACTGACGCGCCATTGACACCGCTGACACATTATTAACCCGGCACCTTAATTAGGTCATACACAGGGCGGCAAGCCACACGGTTATTCATACCTGTTGTTTGAATATCAGATCCATTGCCTCAATCAACTTCCTCCTTGCTGATGGCCTGATCAGTCTCATGCTCAGGGATATCATGCTCATCCTCTATCTCACCAACGATCTGTTCAAGCAGATCCTCCAGCGTCACCACCCCGGCCGTTGAACCATATTCATCAACAACCACGGCCATGTGATTACGGCTCTTTTTCAGATTCTTTAAAAGTTGATTGAGACGCATCGCTTCCGGTACAAACAGCGCCTCCCGCATCACCTTATTGATTTCAAACTTATCCCGCTGCTGCTTCTGAAAGAATGGTAGCAGGTCCTTGGAAAGGATCATTCCCAGCACCTCATCCACATCGTCACCGATCACCGGCATCCGCGAGTGGGCCGACGCTATGGCAACCCGCAACACCTCATCCAGGTCATCGACAGCACGTACCACTTCCAGTTTGGCTCTCGGGGTCATCACATCCCTGGCCCGTCTTTCCGAGACCAGCATCGCCCCCTCCATCATGCTCAATGCGTCGTCATCGAGCAGCTCCCTTTCACTCGCCTCCTTCTGCAGATCGTAGATCTCATCCTTGTCCTGCGGTTCACTGCCGAACATCCGGCTGATGCGTTCCAGCCATCGACTGGAGGAACCGCTATTTGATCGTTCTTCGTTGTTCATTAATTCTCAACTGTGTAGGGATCGGAAAAGTTAAGCGCCTGAAGGATCTGTCTCTCCTTATCTTCCATCAGCTGCGCTTGTTGATCATTTTGATGGTCATACCCCTGTAGATGAAGGGTACCGTGAACCACCATATGAGCCCAATGGGCGGCCAGGGTCTTGTTCTGTTGACGCGCCTCAGATGAGACAACCGGCGCACAAATCACCAGGTCGCCAAGCAGCGGCAGGGGGACTTCCTGGGGCGCGTCAAAAGGGAATGAGAGAACATTGGTTGGCTTGTCCATACCCCGATACTGCCTGTTAAGCTGCTGGCTCTCCGGAGTATCGACGATACGGATCACCATCTCCAGTTCATCACCAGGATTGTCCAGCGCCGCCTCAGCCCAGGCAGTGAGCAGGGTATCTGAGGGAACCCCCTCCTGGGCCTCAGCGATCCTTTGAATCTCCACATTCAAGCCGCTCATGTGAGATTCAATTTCGCTGATCGAACTCATCATAGGCCCGCACCACCCGTTGCACCACCGGGTGGCGTACCACATCCCGGGCATTGAAGAAGGTAAAACTGATCCCTTCGACATGGGCCAACACCTCGGTTACCTGGCGCAATCCGGACTGCTGACCTCGGGGCAGATCGATCTGGGTCACGTCCCCAGTGATCACCGCGGTTGAACCAAAACCGATACGGGTGAGAAACATCTTCATCTGTTCCGGGGTGGTATTTTGCGCCTCATCGAGAATCACAAACGACTCATTCAGGGTTCGCCCCCGCATGTAGGCCAGTGGAGCAACCTCAATGACGTTGCGCTCCACCAGTTTGGCAACTTTTTCAAAACCGAGCATCTCATAGAGCGCATCGTAGAGCGGTCGCAGATAGGGGTCGATCTTCTGTGACAGGTCACCAGGCAGAAAACCCAGCCGCTCACCGGCCTCCACGGCTGGCCTGACCAGTAGAATGCGTCTAACCTGATCCCGCTCCATAGCATCCACCGCACTGGCCACCGCCAGATAGGTCTTACCAGTACCGGCCGGGCCAACGCCGAAATTGATATCGTGGGTCAGCACCTTGTGCAGATACTCTTTCTGATTCGCCCCACGGGGACGCACCAGACCCCGGCGGGTCTTGATCACTGTCTCTGGCAGATCGTTGCCCCGGTTCTGATCCAGCAGCTCATCTACGCCAGCTTCCTGCAGAAAAAGATGGACTCGTTGAGGTTCAAGCTGCTCGTTCGAAGCGGCGCGATAGAGGTCGTACAGCACCTGCTCAGCGGCCTGTATGGCGTGTGGCTCGCCAATCAGACGAAACTGGTTGCCACGGTTGTTGATCTCGATGCCAAGTCGCCGCTCGATCAGCCGCAGGTGCTCATCCAATTGACCGCAGACATTGGCCAAACGGGTATTATCGGCTGGCTCCAGGGCCAGATCCAGGGAATCAGGGTGTTCAGCCAACTGCGCTTTCCTTGAGTTGCCCCAACCACTCACCACGCAGAGAGTTGGGCAGTGCCTCGGTAATCCGAACCTCGACAAACTGGCCGATCAGTTCAGCAGGGGCGGTGAAATTGACCACCCGATTGTTTTCCGTACGACCCGCCAGTTGTGACGGATCCTTTTTTGCTGGCCGCTCCACCAGAATCCGCTGGGTGGTGCCTACCATCTGGCGACTGATGCGCTGGGCCTGAGTATTGATCAACTGCTGCAGACGCGCCAATCGCCGCTGTTTGACCTCGAGCGACACATCATCCGGCAGATCCGCTGCTGGCGTACCAGGTCGGCGGCTGTAGATGAAGCTGTAGGAGTGATCGAAACCAACCTCCTCAATCAGTTTCAGAGTCGCTGCAAAGTCAGACTCGGTCTCGCCAGGAAAACCCACGATAAAATCGGATGAGATGGTGATATCGGGGCGCACTTTGCGCAACCGGGCGATCTTTGACTTGTACTCCACCGCCATATGGCCCCGTTTCATCATCGCCAATACCCGGTCGGAACCGGACTGCACTGGCAGATGGAGAAAACTCACTAGCTCGGGAACCTGACCGTAGACATCGATCAGACTGTCTGAAAATTCAACCGGATGGGACGTGGTGAAGCGGACTCGCTCCACCCCCTCAATGGCCGCAACATATTCGATCAACAGCGCCAGATCCGCCTCGCCACCTTCATGCATTTCGCCTCGGTAGGCATTCACATTCTGCCCCAGCAGATGGATCTCTCTCACCCCCTGGTCGGCCAGTCCGGCCACCTCGGCGATCACATCATCAAACGGACGACTGATCTCCTCGCCGCGGGTGAAGGGCACAACACAGTAGGTGCAATATTTGGAGCACCCCTCCATCACCGAAACATAAGCGGTCGGCCCATCGGCTCTGGGCTCTGGCAACCGATCGAACTTCTCGATCTCCGGGAAACTCACATCCACCATCGGGGTATGCGCCCGGCGAACCTGATTTACCATCTCCGGCAGTCTGTGCAAGGTCTGTGGTCCAAACACCAGATCCACATAGGGCGCACGCTGGCGGATCGCCTCCCCCTCCTGACTGGCTACGCAACCTCCCACACCAATGATCAGGGCGGGATTGCGCTCTTTCCAGGGACGCCAGCGCCCCAGCTGGGAGAACACCTTCTCCTGCGCCTTCTCGCGGATAGAGCAGGTGTTGAGCAGCAACACATCCGCCTCTTCCGGGTTCTTCGTCAGCTCCAGTCCGGCGGCCACGCGCAAGCCATCCGCCATACGGGATGAATCGTATTCATTCATCTGGCAACCGAAGGTTTTGATAAAGAGTTTTCCGGCCATCGTCAGTCCCGGTTCAAAATTAGGCTCGCTATAGTATAGCTTGTGGAGCCCAGATCCAATGCTTAGCCTGTTAAACCGTGAGCAAAGCTGAAATCTGCTGGCTGTGGCGCTCAGACTGGGCGGCCAACCTCAAGCGGCGGGCAGTGACAACGGAGGCCAATTCCGCCAAGGCGGTTTTGAAGTCATCATTGATCACCAGATAGTCAAACTCTGCGTAGTGGGACATTTCACTTACTGCCTGCTGCATCCGCCCCTGTATCACCGCTTCACTATCCTGGCCTCTGGCGCTCAGACGCTCATAGAGAGCCTCAGGACTGGGAGGCAGGATAAAAATCGAAACCGCTTCGGGAAAACGCTCCCTCACCTGACGGGCGCCCTGCCAATCGATCTCCAGAACCGTATCCTGGCCCGCCTCCAGCCGGGACCTCACTTCGGACTCGGAAGTACCGTAGTAATTGCCAAACACCTCTGCATGCTCAAGAAATTCCCCACCTCCAATCATCTGCTGAAACTGATCCTGACTGACGAAGTGGTAGTCTCTGCCATGCTCTTCACCAGGACGCATCGGTCGGGTGGTGTGAGAGATGGAGATGTGCAAATCACCATCCTGTTGACGAAGCGCTTTTAATAGACTGGTTTTACCGGCGCCGGATGGTGCCGAGAGGATGTACAGCGTGCCTGTGGCCATGTTGGATCCTGAGGGTCTGGGGCTTAATTGTGTTTAGGCAGAAGAGTCGAGCCCGGTTTACTGATAATTGAAACTGGGACGTTCACCTGGCGCATTGAAATAGGGCATCATTTTATCCGCAAGCTTGCCCAGTGTCTCGGCCCGATTCTTCGGACTGGGGTGGGTACTGAGAAATTCCGGCGTCCGTCCGCCGGACAGCTCCCCCATCTTTTTCCACAGGGTGGCGGCGGCGCGGGGGTCATAGCCCGCCTTGGCGGCCAGTTCGATGCCGATTCTGTCCGCCTCCTCCTCAGCAGTGCGGCTGTTAGGCAGATCGATTGCAAGCTTGGCCGCCATCAGGGAACCGGCAACCACAGCCTTGTTGTCGGTTGAAGCGGCAACCGCCGCCACACCCAGTTGGCTGGCTATCGCCACCGACATCTTCTCAGCCGTGTGTTTTGCCAGGGCGTGGGAGATCTCATGGGCCAGTACCTGGGCCAGTTCATCATCCGTCGGTTTGACCTGCTCTACCAGCCCGCTATAGAGCGCCATTTTGCCCCCAGCCATTGCCCAGGCATTGACCGTCTCCGGGTCGTCAAGAATCTTCATACTCCAGGCCCATTTTTCCGTCTCTGGGCGCATCTTTATCGCCTGTGCGATTAGCCGGCCGGTGATCCGCGCGACCCGGGCCTTGAGCAACGGATCGTTATCCAGCTTACCCTCCTCTTGATAGGGTTTTAGCATCTCTGTGTAGGCGGTTTTCGAGGAGTTGATCGCAGCCTCCTCGCTGATGATCATCAGTTGCTTGCGTCCGCTCGGGCTGGTGGCGCAAGCAACCAGGGTCAACAGAATCAGAATCAGGCTGAGGCGATTATTAACTTTCATGGTATTGCGACTGTTCCACGGATTTCAGGTTGAATTTGGTGATGACTTTCCGATACAAAAAACTGACCTCTATTCTGTGCATTAGATCCATTCATTGCCAATATTCTACAAACGATCTAGCTATTTTTGTACAGATCACCAAAGGGCCTTGAATAACACACTAATTAACAATTTAAACAATGCTTTACTTCATCCAAAGGCTAAAGCCAGATAGACAATCTGCCGATAACTCTATCGTTAAACCAGAATCCAACGACAACAAGCTCATACCCCCTAGAACCCCTAGCGTCAATATGGATTAAACGGACTTAACGCGACAGGACAACCGCATTGAAAGATCATAGGAATCGCCGACAACACCCTCGCTTAAAAATTGATATTCCAGTGGTCATCGAATATCAGTCTCAGCGCTTCGATGACTGCCGGATGCTCAACTTCTCCCGCGGTGGCGTCTACCTGTGTTGCAGTAATAACCGGCTCAATGAGGCTCTTCCCCATGGCTATATAGCCGAAGTTGAGCAGCAAGAGGTCCTGCTTGACGTCCCCGACGAAGCGCAGCAGGTAGCGGCTCGTGTTGTCTATTTCGATCACGGCGGCATGGGGCTCTCTTTTACCAATGGGGGTGGCAACAGGCTGTATGAGACTCTCTACTCCCATTACCAGGCCTCCGGCACAGATACAGAAGCCACAGACGAAAATTATGATCCTCAGCAGCAACGGGACTTACTGAAACAGATACAGCGTAAAACAAAACCCTATCTACAGAGCGGCTTAACCGATTTTTTCTCTGTCGCTCAGCAGGAGCTGCAAAAAGTCATTGTCGAGACCGTAGACCCTCAGGAACAATCCGATCTCTTTTACGCACTTAATAGCCTGGAAAAGGATCAACAAAATCTCAACCAGCAGTTCATACAACAATTTGAAAATGGATTTGGCGGGCTTATTGGTGGTAACAACAGTGAAACAGATCCAACCGCTGACAGCGCCGAGGAACTCGCTCTGGTTGAGACACAGGAGATTGAAACCTGGATTCTGATCAACGACCTGGCCCGCCGGGTTGAGTCAGAAGTCTCGCGCCCGCTCTATCACATCGAAACGGCCCTCAGCCATCTCTGTCACAGCAATGTACACAACGAACTCAATCCCATTGCCCCGATCAGCCTACTGACCATCTTCAAAAACCTGCTTGACGGTTATCAGTTTGAGGCAAAGATTGTGAGGATTTTGCTGATCGCCTTTCGCAGCACCCTGCTGAATGGACTCAACCGTTTCTATGAGAATCTGTTGAAACAGTTCGGTAATAAAAAAATCTTAGGCCTGGAAGACCAATCCCGGACCGCATGGACGATCATAAAGAGCAGTGAATCTCAGTCGATTCATAACAGCCCCATCGACCATCTCAGTCAGTTGAGCAATCTCCACCCGGACAGCGATGACACAGAGCCCACCCAAGGCATGTCGGACAACGAGCGGAAAGAGATATTGACCAGCCTGGCCTCACTCTCACGACTTCAGGCCGCCACGCTGCAGCAGCAGGTCGAGACCCTGATTCAGGAGGAGAGTTCAAAGCCGGTTCAACTTTCAGCAGAAGCGCGGGCAGCGATCGGTGCCGGTGAGGAACTGGTTGCCACACTGAGTGAAGACCCGCTGATTACCGACCAGCTACGGGAACTGATGGGCAGCCTCAAATTTCTTATCATCGAAGCGCTACTCCAGGATACCAGCCTGCTGGAGAACTCCGATCATCCGGTGCGTCGATTGCTTGACACCATCGAATGCCTGAAACCCTACATCAACACAGGAGAGCAACGATCCATACTGCGAGACAGAGAGACTCAACGCCTGGCCAAGATCACAGAAGCGGTGGAGAACGGCCAGTTCAGCCATGTGGATGAGGTCAGCAGCGAACTCGACCGACTGTTGAGCGAGCAGCGCAGCCGCTTTGAAACCAACCGCAAACTCTCGATCTCCCGCTGCATCAAAGATGAAAAACTCCGACAGGCCCAGTTAACCACCTATCAGGCACTCACAGAAATCCTGCTCAATCAGACCATTTCACCCATCGTCGACAAACTGTTTCGTTTTGGCTGGGTCAACCTGATGGTACAGACCGCTGTGCTTGAAAAAAGCGAAGAGAAGCACTGGCACGGCTATCTACAGATCGTCGAGCTGCTACACCGAATCTTCTCCGATCCGCCTGACAATCACCAGCTGACGAGCAAACAGCAGCAGGCAATGATGACATTGATTCACAAAGGCTTTAGTGACTATCCGATCTACGCCGAACAAGCCAAGCATTTTGTGGAGGAGTTACAGCAACTGCTAAAGAGTGGCAATCAAGGCGACCAGCTTCCCAAGCTGCGAATTGAAGTCAACGAAGCCTACCTACGCCACTACTTTCAAGGCATGAACATCGACACACCTGACCACCAGAAAAGTACGCCAGATGCACAGTGGCGCCAGACGGTTAACAAGATTGAACTCGATACGTGGTTGGTCAAACAGAATGACGAAGGAGCGCTCAAAGTACTCAGCCTGGCCTGGAAAAATCCGCAGACAGACCGTTACCTGCTGGTGGATGGCGACGGCTTTAAAGCCCTGGATGAGACCCTGAATAAGTTTGCTGGCCGATTTGCCCGACAACAGCTGAGCATCATGGAGCCCTCTGCAAAACCGATCATCGAGCGCACCATCGATACCATGCTGGCCAATAGTTACAGCGATTTCAAACAGGAGTCCGATATCGATTTACTGACTGGACTGTGCAACCGACGGGCTTTTGAAACCGAACTGACAAAGCACCTGAATCAGACAGCTGCAGCAACCGAGACAGGTATTCTCCTGCAGATCGACATGGACAGATTTCAGGTGGTCAACGACCTGTGCGGATTCGAAGGGGGCGACAAACTGCTGCAGACAGTCACAGACATTCTGCTCAGTTTCCTGCCAGAGAATGGCGTTCTGGGCAGAATTGGTGATGATGAATTCTCCATGCTAATGAGACAAGTGAACCTGGAAGCTGGCTACCAGGCCGCAGAGATGTTGCGTCAGACCATCGATGAAACCGCATTCGACTGGCAAGGACGCATGATTCCAACCACCGCAAGCGTCGGTGTCGTTGAGATCGATTTAACCGACCAGAGAGCGGACAAACTGATGCAGGCGGGACTGGCAGCCTGTAACATGGCCAAAAAAGGTGGTGGTAACTGTACCCGCATCTATCTGAAAAGCGACTCAGTCTATCAACAGCGGCAACAGCTGGTGGAGTCACTGCCGGGAATCAAAGAGGCTCTGGCCAAAGGACGCATGGAGCTGTTCGTCCAGCCCATAGTACCTCTGCAAGCCAATCAAAGGACCTCACATCACCATGAGATTCTGCTCCGGGTGCGCAATGAAAAGGGAGAGCTTGAGTCACCCCAAGCCTTCATTGAAGCTGCTGAGACCTATGATCTGATGCGAGATGTCGATCGTTGGGTAGTGGACGCCTTCTTCAAAAAACTCGAACCCTATGCGCAGCAACTTCCAGACGGGCAGAGCTTTTCGATCAATCTTTCTGGCAAATCTCTTGATGACATGGCGTTCAAACGGCAGCTGATCAAGCGTATCAAAGAGACCTCTTTGGAGAGTAATCATTTTGGGTTTGAAATCACTGAAACCGCACTGGTTGGCGACATCAGCGATACTGCTGCAACGATTAATGAGATTCGCGATCTTGGCTGCGCATTCTCACTGGATGACTTCGGCTCCGGTTATGCATCATTCTCCTACCTGAAGGATTTTCCGGTCGATTTTGTGAAGATCGATGGCATCTTTGTACGTGAGATTCTTAATAAGCCGGCTGACTACGCAATGATCAACTCAATTACTGAGATCGCCCACTTCATGGAGAAAAAGGTGATTGCGGAATTCGTTTCTGACCAAA
>JARRQD010000090.1:0-24795 GCA_037382205.1 Candidatus Thiodiazotropha sp. | reverse complement strand
ATTAACACCCTGCCATGGCAGACCGGCACACTCTTTTACCAGCAGCTTTTTGAACAGGCGACCATCTCACTGGTTCAACTCGCTTTTGGCGGGCTGGCCTATGCGGCACTGCATAAATTGCTGTCGAACCGAGAACACAATGCGGACAAGCCACCCACAGCGAGTAGAAAAGCAGTGGGTAGTCTGTCGACTCATCAGATGACCTGAAGGAGGTCCACAATGAATCTCAAATCAACACGAGTGATCCTCACTGGCGCAGGCGGTGGGATCGGCTCTGAAGTCGCCATCAAGTTAGCAGCACAAGGGGCGAAACTGGCATTACTGAGCCGCAATGAAAGTTCGCTGTGTCAAACCCGGGAACGGATTGGCGACTGTGAACATGAACCCCTGCTCTATCCTGTCGATCTACTGGATGCTGAAGCTCGTTCAAAAACAGTGGATGAGGCCATGAGATCACTAGGTGGTATCGATATCCTGATCAATAATGCAGGACAACTCAGTTTTCGCCCCTTTGCGGATGAACATCCAGAGGTCATCAACCGAATCATGCAGCTCAATACCCTAGTGCCAATGCAACTGACCCGTCAGGTGGTGCAATATATGATCGATCAAGGTAAGGGGCAGATCGTCAATGTGGGTTCCACTTTCGGCTCGATCGCTTTTGCTTGGTTTGCCGCCTACTCCAGCAGCAAGTTTGGGCTACGAGGATTCTCTGAAGCCTTGCGTCGGGAACTCGCCGATAGCGGCGTAGGTGTCACCTATGTCGCACCACGTGGCGTAAAAACCAAGCTCAACTCCACCTCGATCTATCGCATGGCGGATAAGGTCAAAATGACGATGGATGAACCAACCTGGGTTGCCCAACGAATCGTCAAAGGGATCGAAAAAGGGCGTAAGGACATCTATTTAGGGTTTCCCGAGTCGCTGTTTGTGCGTGTCAACGCACTGCTACCAAGATTGGTTGATGGTGCATTGAAGAAGCAGAATCACCAAATGATGGAATTTGCCAAGGAGAGTTTGTCATGACAACACAACGATTTGCACAACTGTTTGCACTCATACTGTTCTACTCCACATCGGTTATGGCAGGGATGTCGCCAGAGCTGCTGGCCTTGAGCGAATCCTGGGCTAAAATCAAATACCAGATCCCAGAATCCCAACGGGTCGACGCCCTGGAGGCGCTCAACGAAAAGGCTAAGACACTGGTCGATACCCATCCAGGCGAGGCGGAACCCCTGGTGTGGCAGGCGATTATCATCTCGACCACCGCCGGTGAGAAAGGTGGATTAGGCGCCCTCTCTCTGGTAAAGGAGGCAAAAGCGCTACTGGAACAAGCTGAAGCGATTAAGCCGGATACCTTGGAAGGCTCGGTTTACACCTCACTCGGCAGCCTCTACTATCAGGTACCTGGCTGGCCCCTTGGCTTTGGTGACGATGACGAGGCAGAGCGTTACTTGAAAAAGGCCTTGGCGGTAAACCCCAAGGGAATAGACCCCAACTATATTTACGGTGATTTCCTGATGCAGGAGAAGGCGTATGAAGAAGCCGCCGCTGCTTTCAAACGTGCCCTTGTCGCGCCACCCCGGGAAAACCGGCCGATTGCGGATGCTGGACGCCGCACTGAAATAGAAGCCGCTCTCGCCGAACTTAAAGAGGCCGGTTATTATTAACCCAGCAACTACAGAGTGATTCTATGCGTATTCTTTTGGCCGAAGATGATCAACAGCTGGGCGAAGGTCTCTCCTTCGGCCTTAAGGAGTTGGGTCATAGAGTGGACTGGGTACAAGATGGAGCTTCAGCCCTGCAAGCCATCAACTCAGAAAGCCTGGATGTCTTGATTCTTGACCTAGGACTTCCGGATGTGGATGGCATGACCGTTCTGAAGCAATTGCGCAAACAGAAAAGCGATCTGCCGGTACTGGTGCTGACCGCCAGGGATACGCTGGAGTCCCGCATCGAAGGGCTGGATCTGGGAGCAGACGACTATGTGATCAAACCCTTCGACCTTCTTGAGGTAAACGCCCGCTTGCGCGCTATCTCAAGGCGGCGGGAAGGCCGATCAGCACCACTGATCGAGCATGGGGATCTGATACTGAATCCCGCCTCCAGAGAGGTGTCGAAGGCGGGCCAGCCAGTTACCCTCAGCAGCTATGAGTATGCGGTACTGGAAACACTGATAACCAATTCAGGTCGCATTCTCTCGCGTCAGTTTCTCGAAGAGAGCCTCTATGGTTGGGATGAAGGGGTTGAGAGTAACGCCTTGGAAGTCTACATCCACCACCTGCGCAAGAAATTGGGCAAGTCACTGATCAAGACAGTCCGCGGAGTTGGCTACAGCATCAAACGCAGCGAAGCTTAATGGGAAATCCGATCTCAATTCGCCGCCGACTATTAATTCGCCTGACGCTCGCAATCGTCATCAGCTGGATGGCGGCCACTGGTTTCGTCTATATCGCAGCTTATACCGAGGTCGAGGAGATCTACGATGCCGCTCTGGCGCTACAGTCTAGAGTACTGGCTACACTGATGACCCATGAAGCGGAAGAGGAGCAGAAAGTTAAAAAAGACCTGCAGCAACTGGTTCAGGAGCTAGGGCCTGAACTCATCGAACGCTCCCCCCTGTTCCGCCAACTCATCAAGGAGTATCTGAACGACCAGAAGGAAGAGGACTATCTCACGCTTATCGACCGGAAAGCTGTACCTGGTCACCGCTACGAATCGAAAGTCGCCTTTATGGTGATTGACGGCGACGACCAGATTTTATTGCGCTACAACATGCCAGCCGAAGACAACACCTTTGCCCCCGGCTTCAGTGATCGCATGATGGCGGGGCAGTTGTGGCGTACCTTTGGCTTGATAGAGCCGACTTTAAAGCTGCGCGTACAAGTCGGCGAACAATATTCAGTTCGACAGGAGACAGTAGAGTATATCGTTTTCAATAGCCTATGGCCCCTATTCGCAGCGCTTCCGTTCATTGGGCTGGTTATCTGGTTTACAGTCAGCTATGGTCTCAAGCCGCTGCAACAGGTTGCGGGTAAAGTTGAACAGCGGGATCCCAACTCCCTGGTGCCCATATCACCTGACGGAGTACCACAGGAGGTCCAGCCAATGCTGGAGTCTCTAAACCGGCTCTTCAGTCGAGTCCAGCATGCCCTGGATAATGAAAGGCAGTTTACTGCCGATGCCGCCCACGAGTTACGTACACCACTGGCAGCACTAAAAGCAACAGCTCAAGCCAAGCAAATTAACGAGCTTGACGTTGATCATCGGTCATTTCTATCGCAGATCGTAAAAGGCGTTGATCGTACCAGCCATCTATTGGAACAACTTCTGACTCTGGCACGGATGGAGAGTCAAAGCATGACCATGAAGCACCTGCAACCGGTCGATCTGTGCCGGCAGGTGCTGGATGTTCTTTCAGAGATTGGCCCAAATGCGCTGGATAGGGAGATCGGACTCGCCTTTGAGAGTGAAAAGGAGCAAATTAAGGTGATGGGTAACGCTCCTGCCCTACAGATCTTGATCCGTAACCTGGTTGATAACGCCATTCGCTACACCGCTACAGGCGGCGAAATAGATATCCGGGTATCCGTTGATACAGATAAAGCTCATCTGATTGTCGAGGATAGCGGTCCTGGCATCCCAGACGAACAGATCTCTTCCCTCTTTCAACGATTCAAACGGGGAAACAATACAAAAACAGAAGGCAGCGGCCTGGGTCTCTCAATAGTGAAGCGAATCATAGAACTACACCAAGCAAGAATTACACTGACTAATTGTGAAAAAAAGAGTGGATTAAGGGTGAGCATCGATCTCAATCTGGCAATGTAGAAAATAGTCGGTATTAGAAAAGCCCCCCGAACTAACACCTCATTACAGATAGAGTCAATCATTCGGGCGTATGCCGGAACCCATGGAATGTGGCACCTGCCGTCAACGAGGCGAACATATAGCCGAAAAGCAAACCCACAACAATCATAAAGAGTGGCGGTACAAACCAACTCGAAATCAATGATGCGAAAAGAATGATATCTGTTCTATTAGGAATATAGTCTGTTAGAAAAATCCGCAATGCTATCCATAAACGATGAGTACCTGAATAAAAAAGCGCTTGGTGAAATAAGATTTCATCTTTACTGGATTTGCGTAAGATTCTTTTGGGCAGCCGCCAGTTCTTAGTGGTTTTGTTTGCCTTTTTGCCCCGGCTTGGTTGTTGCACAAAGGGTCACGTTGAGCGGCTATGCTTCCCTGTTCACAGAGATATAACCGCCCATAGATCCCTCAAAGCCAATTCCGTGCCTTTTTTCAATCCATGCAAAGCACACAAGAAGTTTGACCTAACTACCCATGTACCTTGCAATGGATTTCACCACATACTAACTACTCTTCCCCCCACTCCGTCCAATCGTAAGACTTTAAACAGTGCTCATAGTCAATGTCCGTGGATGAGTTATTTGTATCGGAGTTCAACCCCAGATTATATGAAACACAGAGTTCATCCATATCATTAATGACGTAGTACCCAACAGTTTCACTCAAGTTTGTCGCTGGATTGGTGATCTGAATGCTGTGCCCGACGACCCCATCTGATAGCGTTTCCTCACCAAGATCTGTGTACTGGCCTTGATCCTCTGTCCAGGCAATGTGATCAGGTAGACTCTCACCCGTACAGTCTGGGGTTGTGTAATCGAGAAAGCTACTATTCAAAACGACGCCACTAAATAAAAACTCAAAAACCCGTTGATAGCTTCCCTGTCCATCTTCGTCTGGGTAACAGATGTTATCTGCCAGCCAACCGGTATTGTCAAGCTCAACAGTTTCCTCTTCTGGATCGGTTTCCGGGAAGGGTACTGAAGTATCAGGCAGATCTTCCACTGAACCATGCAGCACTAAACAGCGCTCGTAGTCCATAACTGAAGCATCACCATCCGGATTTAACATCGTCACTTCAGTGTCGAAAAAGACATTACTTGAAAAACAAAGAGTTTGTGCATCGGGTAGACCAATGTAGGCATCTAGGATAGCAACGTCTCCTTCAGGAGCGTCATCCTCTTCAAGATCAGCAGAGCCATCGTCTTCGTTTTCTGTTGGATCAGTTGGATCAGTTGGATCAGTTGGATCAGTTGGATCGGTTGGATCGGTTGGATCGGTTGGATCGGTTGGCTCTGGCGGCTCTGGTGGCTCAGGTGGTTCTGGCCACTCAACAGTCTGTTCAATATGAAGCGGGTAGCCATTCGTTCCATCCGCTAGCGTCTCTAAAGCCCCAATAGAATAGAGAGTCGTAATAAATTGATGGGATTCTGGTTTTTTATACCCTGAACCTGGAGTTGTACAAGTTTCATCCTCATACATCTGTGCGCCTCTGAGAAGTTGACCATTCTCTCCAAATTGATAGAGTGATTTAAAATAGATCCCTACATCATATTCTGAACAGGTTGCGCCAGCCCATACATTTGATATTACTGTTTGTGCATCTGTACCTGAATCCTGATCATTGTCATCATCGGGCTGAGATTCATCATCATCACCCACACCTGTGTTAGCGCCATCTCCACCATCTGTCTCTCCGGTTTCTTCATTTTCAAGCTCAGGATCAACAGTGGGATCGTCATCCCCCCCACCACCACCAGATCCACAACCAACCATAGCAATAGAGAGTACAATAGGCAGCGCAAGTAACGCGGATTTTTGATTTCCTTTCTTCATATCATTCCTTCCATAAAATGTTTTTTGTATATCGTCTATTCGTAGAAGTATTAAGCCCTAGCGTAGTGTCTTATATAAATCATACATTTAGACGAGGCCTATCATAAAATTGAGCTTAAATCCCTTGCCTCGCCCCGCAGCAAGCCACGATTGCGGCGTTGCAACCCTTGGAATGGGAGCAGCCATCCCCGGCGGGCTGCGCCTTGCACTCGCGGCTTGAGTGGCTTTCCAAATGCACGCTGTATATAGGACACTACACTAGATTTGTGAGTTACCGGAGCCAGATTCACCGTTTAAACAAACTGCTCAAAATCAAACTGAGTGGGATTTGCTACTAGATGGATTAAAGTGGTCAGTATTTGGCCATCGAAGCGGTCAGTGATGAGTAGGCGATCCTTTTCTATAGCTGGTAATCCCATTCTTCGAGCTATTCTCTGTAAACTCCATAATTCACTTAACAAGTGTTCATTGAGATTGAAAAACACTTCAGATCAAACATACAATGCATGAACTCCTACAGCACTATTAGACTAAACAAATCTATATAATGCTAGCTATGGAAAACCCTAGTCTACATTTATAAATGCAAAATACGTTGCAAATTACTAAAAAACAGGTCGAGTCTCAGCTGTCTAAATTAGCACCCTCACTCACAAGCAAGTTTTGTAAAAGTATATTGTAAATTTTGATTGAATGATTCTTAGCATAATTAGGCGCAATATTTACAGGTTTCAGCGTAAAATGGTGGAGCATAGGCTAACCCTACGAACTTCATCGCCCCCCCTGAAGTGACAACTACCCATATCATCGTAGCAACAAGTGAGCTATACCACTCTAGGTGTTATGCGCCAATCGACGGCATATTTATTTGCATTATTTCAGTAATCAAATAGATCCATTTTTTGTATACTCCTAGACCTTGAAGCAGAGCTATTGTCAGCTTCATTGTCATTAACCGTTAGCAGGTTAATATAGCGAATATTGTCGTAAAATGGAAAACGAAGGATCAACGCACCTTGTTTCCTCACAACAATATTGTGAGGTGAATCAAAACCCATTAACACCGCCTCTTCATCGGATAATGGCGGCCCTCTTACTATACTTGGATCTTTGACTTTTATGCGTGTTATCTCCCTATCCATGTCATCGGTTAACTGAAAAATCAAGGCATCATTTCCTGCCAAGTTTCCCGACTTGATAGGAAAATTATCACTTACTACCCATCGATCTACGATTGTGTAGTTCCCTTCGTTATATGAAAGGTGAACCATTAATGTACCGGTTCTTTCTTTTGCTAGCGCAACACCATTGACGCAGATCATCACGACAATCAGAAAAGCTCTGAGCGTGTTGTTTTTATCCATACCATCCATCTCCCTGCTTGTTTTAGTTTACTGATACATTCCAAGCTATCGATGATGAAGAGTAATTATTGGGATCTGATACAATTGCACCACTTATGTCTGATACTTCAGCCCTCACTTGATAGTCACCAGTAGCTGTAGAACAACAACGAAAACTTGTTGAATTTTCTTGATAAAGCACTTCATTGACATACCAATTAACTCGTTGAACCTGACTACCGAGTGACAGCTCTACACTAAATTCAAGTTCAGTGCCAGCACGATGCGATGGTGAACTTGACCGAGGCATCTTGCTATAGTAAGTACCTATTTCAGAGTAGAGCGCAAGACTCCAGGCTTCTAGATTTACAGGATAGAAAGGTTGCCCAAGAGTTCTCATAAATGAATCATTTGTTGGGCGCCAAACGCCTGTTTCTGTGTACATTCCGCCCTCGTATAGATCAACATATGGATCATTCAACCAATGCCGCCACTTAACAGTAGTCGGATTATTGTTAATGGTTATGTTAGGATAATCAGGCTCAGAATATGGCGCAGACTGGCCACCAACCGAATACTCATCACCAAGATTTGCGAGTAGATGACCGAGCTCATGTATGGCGATTTCTTTAGCGTATGAATTCATCGAGAATGTGGCGACCACACCACCAGCTCCGCCATATTCAGTACTATTAACAATGACAATGATAAAATCATACTGAGGAACTGCTTTTGCCATCTCAACCTGAACTTTTGACTCATCAAGACAGATCATCCGGCGGGTGTGGCCATCACAATTGTAAAAGGACTCAAAAGCGGTATCTGTTGAACTATCCAAATCAGAGGTATCTGAAATAACATCCACCCGATGTATATTCCAGGCCTTAGACTGTTTTGCGAGCATTGGCTCATAGTTGCTTAAATACTCAGCAAATTCCTTAACAGCAGTTTTAAACGAGCCCAAATCTCTCTCTGTGAATGCATCTCCGGCAATCACAAGATCAAGGCCTTTACCATCGGTGCGCCCGGAAATGGTCTCAACATTATACTGGCTGGTAGTTGGCGTAGGAGTTGGGTCTGGATCAGTACTATCTACCTCCACACAGGAAGCTAGAAATAGCGCGCTGAATGTACACACAAGAAGATTCAGTATGATTCCCTTCATGCTAATTAGATGTTCCTTATCTAAAGCAGATCAAAACCTATCTGCGGAATAAAATATTATATCAGCGTTCATTATCCACCGATTTTTCTTATATTTTATACAGGTAAAGCCTACCTGTTGCAAATAAAAACACATAACATAGAGGCCAGATACCTTTATCATACCGAAGAACAATACCTTTTCGCATACCGGTATCTGGCACACAAACTATGACATTGATTCCAAAGCAAATTTTTGATCTGACATCATCAGCTATTTGCTGGCTTACAAAGCGCAAAAACCATCGAACAACGACACAACTGTAGCATTGATTTGAAACTCTAAGTGATTTCTTATGGTGCTCAGCCGCTGTTGCGAAGGGATGAGGTTTGCTTGAGAAGTTCGTTGTGCTGAGCGGTTATTGAACCCTCCTCTCTCTGGCCCTGTCCCGCAAGGGGAGTTGTATCGTCCCAGCTCTGCCCCGACTCACAATCATTATCAAATCTATGCCTTGGTACGATATTGGCAGCATCGGTAATACCTTTACCGGACCATAACTTCGAATAATCCGTTCCAATGAATATTTAAAATTGCACTTTAAGTGCGCAGCATGATTCGCGAACTAGTCCACAAAAAAATCTGATGTCAGGTTGAGCGATGTCTCAGTCGGTCGCCTAATCCACAGACTCGGATTATCAACGTGATGATGCGAAAGTGAAAGAGTGGCAGAAATAATCCAATCCCGAAATCAGTAAGCTTGTAAAGAAGGAAAAAGCCACCATGATTCCTGAGCCACTTTAATGTCGGGCAGTTACAGACTTCTCCGGTTTCCTGAGCTCTCCTGCTGAGTGCCCCTCAACCACTGCGTCACTATGATAACCTGGAAAACAAGTTACTATTTCTGAGCTTTCCAAAGCTCAACTTTACACCCAATTCAAATATTTTTTGATGTAATATTACCTAGCTACATCATCTAAGGGCCGGGGAAATCAATCATCATCCAATCTTGCTTGTCTTTTGCCCCGGCTTGGTTGTTGCACAAAGGGTCACGTAGAGCGGCTATGCTCCCCTTTGTGCGCCTAGAATCCGGGACAAAATCCAGCGCAATCTTTGGACGATTATTTATTTCCCCGACCCTAAGGTGTATTTTGCTGATAAGCTCTGAGGAAGCGATCCTCTCACTACGCCCACCACAGGCAAATCAGTTTTTCAAACAATTCGGGTATACTTGCAGAAAATTAGCCGTTAGGGGGACATAACCATGCATACTCAACGTCAGGGACAATGGGTCTTCACGATCGGGCTGCTCGTAGTTTTGGCCAGCGTACTCGCCGGAAACCTCATCCAGGACGAACTTGTGCGCCTGGGAGACCGAGCATTTCTGGCCAGTCACGGCGCTACAGGCTGGCTGGCCTTTTTCGCTTTCGCCTTCGGTTTTCCGCTGGGCATGGCAGTCTGCGCTTCCGGCATGTTTATGGCGAGCGAACCAGCAGCCGGTAAACGCTTGCTGTTTATTCTCACAGCACTGCTTTTTGCCCTGTCGGCCATACTGGTGCCGGGCGTCGCCGGACGAGCACCCAACCCCTATTTTTTCGGCACCGGCGGTTACATGATTCTGGTTCTGGTACTAGCAACCCTCTGGTGGTGGGGCAAGCATCGAGCCAGTTTGCCGCCCGAGGCACGCCTAGGCGCGGACCTGCAGGGCGCCGGTTACCTGTGCTTTGCCATTGTCGCCTGGAACCTGTGCGGCCTTGGCGGCATGCCTTCTTTTGCCCTGGATCCAGAAAAAATGCTGGCCACAGGCAGCCGCAGCTTTGCAATCGGGCAGATGAAAGCGATCATGGTGGCGTTGGTGGCAGGCTGGATACTCACAGCGGCCGGTTATCGCATATCGCTAAAGTCCTCACAGTAGCTCGCTTGGAGGTAGTCGACATGCAATTCATCCCGTTACGAATCGATAACAAAAGCAGACAGGGCCAGCTGTTGAGGACTTTCCTAACAGTTCTGCTGGTGTTGCTGCTATCGGCCTGCAGTCGTATCCAGCTGGCCTACAACAACCTCGACTGGCTGTTGCCACATTACCTCGGCTCTTACATGCCGCTAACCGACAACCAGGACAGCCTGCTGGAAGCAGGTGTCGATGATTTTCTGCAATGGCATTGCAGCACCCAGGTCACCAGCTATGCGCAACTGTTGCGCGAGGTCGATCGTCGCTTCCGAAGCAACGACCTGAAGCGGATCGAGCTGGCAGCCTTTAACGATCGTGTCCAACAGGCCTGGGCGACCATCCTGAAGCAGGGTAGCCCATCGCTGGGCGTTATCCTGCTCACCGCGGATGAAGCCCAGATCAAAGAACTTTTCGAAGGCTTTGAGGAACGCAATAGCGAATGGCTGGTGGAGTTCGAAGCCACTAGTGACGAGGAGTTGCGCGATGACTACCGTGACCGCATGAGCAAGGAATTGGAGCGCTGGTTCGGTGAGTTGGACGAGCAGCAGGAACAGATACTGGTCGTCTGGAGCAGACAGTTCCGGCCACTGGGACTGCAGGGATTGGAGGTGCGGCGGCGCTGGCAGTCACGCCTGCAACGATCGACATGGTCTATAGGATTGTCCAACAGCTCAGTGATGCACAAAAGCAACACCTGGCACGCCAGGTCAAAGCTGTGGCTGGTGATTTTGACGAACTCGCATGTAGCCGTTTACCCGTGGCTTCTTAAGAATAAATGGGCGCCAGAAGCTGCACCATTCATCTTTGAAAAGCGCCCCGGATTTACCCATAGCCAAAAGCCTGTCATCATCGAGAATCCAACCTATCGCAAGCAAACCTGCGGCATCCTCGTCGGGTGCTATCCCCTACTTACTAGTGTGGTGTCCTATATAAAGCGTGCATTTAGAAAGCCACTCAAGCCGCGAGTGCAAGGCGCAGCCCGCCGGGAATGGCTGTTCCCTTTCCAAGGGCGGCAACGCCGCAATCGTGGCTTGAGTGGCTTGCCGCAGGGCGAGGCTAGGGATTTAAGCTCAATTTCATGATAGGCCTCGTCTAAATGTATGGTTTATATAGGACACTACACTAGCTCGTCCTGGTCATCTCTTCCCACTGCGCGCCCAACCAGGAGGTGTACTGACTCGCCTGGGACATACAGAAGCCTCCCTTAACCTGATGCATTAGGCCGGCCTGAAAACTGCCGGCGCACTGTGTGAACGAACCTATCCAACTGGCAAATATGGTACAACCAGCGTAAGTCGTTGAATTTGCGCAACAACACAGAACACCACACTAGCTGAATATCGAACCAGAATGCTAGACGAAGCGTTTTTTAAACTTGCAGTGGTTCACTGGCGCACCTGGTGCGCCAGTGAAGACATAACGAATTTCAAAAGATATTTTTTGTACCTTCGAGTGATCATGAACGCACAAGCCATAGAAAACCCAAATAGCAAAGCCATTTGACTTTTAACATGGATAGTCAGCAGTTTTCAGGCATAATTCAGTCTGTTTGACTAATCTAAACAATGCAGAAAGAAAGGAAGCAGATCTGAACGAGAAGTGTGAGGTGACAGGGATTGTACCACAACACAATTTTATTAAAGGAAAACAATCATGAAAGCTCTGAAAACATCTCTCGCGATTGGGTTGTTCTTTGCTTTAATAGGGCTGACAAATGCAGAAACACCTACCACATCAGCCAGAGGACCTCTACCCTTTGAAGTCTTTGATCAGGATGGAAATGGTAGCATCAGCCCACAAGAGTTCGAGTCGGTACACGCTCAACGACGCCAAACACCAAATACACAGGGGGGTTCAGCTAGACGCTTGATGGATCCACCTGACTTTTCTACTTTTGATGTGGACGCTAATGGCAGCTTGAGTCCAGCTGAGCTTGCCGAAGGGCAGCGCAACCGACAGTCGCAGCGAATGACCGGACCAGCAGCAGGACAGATGATGAAAGGCGGTGGCATGGGGTTCAATATGCCTACCTTCAGTGAATTTGACTTGGACGGAAACGGCGTCTTGCAAGAGGACGAGTTTCAACAGGCCAGAGCAAATCGCATTCGCGAACGCTCCATGAAGGGTTACCAGATGCGTAATTTAAAGAATGCTCCACCATTTGCCAGCATCGACAGTAATGGAGATGGAACGATTTCACGTGAGGAGTTCTCAGCCGCCCAGCAGCAACACAGGCAGATGCGAACTCAATAAAACCTGAATCCGTAGGTTTATGGCGAGCAAAGAACGTAAGACATTGATTTCCCGCCGAAATCAAAAATTATCAGCTTCACCCATCGGTTTAGTGAGAATTTTTTAAACCTCTGGATAATCAATAGGCGGCGCTATGCGCCGTCGCTGACCCACGGGCTCAGGTGAAAAAAATATGAAATAATTAGGCGGAGCCTGAATAGGAATGGTGGAGTATGCCCCACCCTTCACTTCGAAAAGGATGGTAGGGTGGAGCCTGTCCCACCGAAATGGGTCAGCAAGCTCTAGCATTCTCTTAATGAGGCATTAAATTGCATGCAGTATGTGCCTCTCTTCTCTGAACCTGTTTTTTTCAGACGCAGCTAACTGATACCGATCCTGATTTCATGCAACCACATATTCGCGACATTATCCTCAGTGCCACAGGTGCCAACGATCTGTTTCTCGGAGAAACAATTCAGTCTCTGTGGAGTGGCTATGGCAGTCTGGATCGTTATGGATTGATCGGTTCTGAACTCACTTCAGTAGTGGTGAAGCATGTGCGTTTGCCGGATCAGATCAACCATCCACGAGGCTGGAATAGTGACCTTTCCCATCAACGTAAAAAACGCTCCTATGAAGTCGAAACCAATTGGTATGAGCATTGGGCGGCAGAGTGTGACGACCATTGCCGCATCCCCCACTGCCTCGCAATAGAGCACCATCACAATGAGGTGTTGATGGTATTGGAAGATCTGGATAGCAGCGGCTTTCCAGCCCGGAAAAATCATGTCGGTAAACAACAGATGGTAGTTTGCCTGAACTGGCTGGCATACTTCCATGCCACCTTCATGGGTCGCCAACCTGAAGCGCTCTGGAAGATCGGTACCTATTGGCATTTAGCTACCCGACCAGATGAACTGGCAGTGATGGCGGAAAGTGAATTGAAAGAAGCCGCTTCAATTCTCGACACAACATTAAACGAAGCACCATTCCAAACCTTTGTACACGGTGACGCCAAATTAGCCAACTTCTGCTTTTCGAAAAACGCAACCGAGGTTGCTGCTGTAGATTTTCAATATGTAGGCGGTGGTTGCGGTATGAAAGATGTCGCTTACTTTATTAGTAGCTGTCTTGATCAAGCCGCCTGCGAACGCGAGGAGGCGTCTCTTCTCAACAGCTACTTCAGCGCATTGAAACAGGCACTGGCACTTCACCAGCCAGAGATAGATGCTGCTGAGGTGGAAGCGGCCTGGCGTCCTCTCTACAGCATCGCCTGGACCGACTTCTATCGCTTTTTGCAAGGCTGGAGTCCTGGACACTGGAAAATACACAGATACAGTGAACGTCTTGCCGAAGAAGTCGTCAGGCAGCTACGGGATACACAATGAACTTCTCCAAACAGCTACTGCAAAAACTCACCCAGCAGGCAATTGAGGCGGCACGCACCGCAGGAGAGCTCATCGCAGCACATCGCAACCAAGAGTTCACTATCGGGCAAAAAGCAAAAGGCACCAGCCAGGCCTCACAGATCGTCACCGATGTGGATCACAAAGCAGAAGCGGTAATTCTCGAGCATCTTCGACCCAGCCTTAAGGAATATGATCTTGCCTTACTTACAGAGGAGGCTACAGATGATGGAGGGAGACAAAACAAGTCGGCATTCTGGTGTATCGATCCACTCGATGGGACACTGGCTTTCGCCAACAATGAAGCGGGATTTGCCGTTTCGATCGCCTTGGTAACGCGCAACGCCACACCATTGATTGGTGTGGTATACGACCCTGTTGAGCAAATAACCTACCACGCCATCCAAGGCTTTGGGACGTTTAAAAACGACCACCCCATTACTGCACCGGAACTCGATCCCAAGCGACCGCTCATCTTACGCACAGACTATAGTTTTCAATCTGACCCGCGCTTGGAAAAAACAGCATCAGGATTGGCAGCGATAGCGCATAGAATCGGTGTTGAAGGCGCTGAAATTAATTTCCACATCGGCGCTGTGAAAAATGCCTGCTCTATCCTGGAAACACCAAACACCTGCTACTTCAAATACCCCCGCGCCGATGCCAGTGGCGGCAGTTTATGGGATTATGCTGCTACTGCCTGTATCTGTGATCAAGCAGGAGCGGTAGCCTGCGACATCTATGGCCACCCTATGGACCTCAACCGATTGAATAGCACATTTATGAATCATCGCGGCCTGCTTTTTACAGCTCATAAAGAGTTGGCAGAAGAGATCATTGCTTTAAATGAACGTCTTAACGGCTAAGCTGTTGAAAATACGATCAGCAGGGCTCTGCGTCTGATGAACAGTTTGTTTTTTAATCGGCAAAGGACACTTCTTAGCGTAATCCTACGCTGCAGAGTCACACATACACAGCCGTAGAGCGCAAATCGTAACAAACCATCAACTCGCCATTCCGGTGCAGGCCGGAATCCAGATACCACCCAAGTTGATATCATGGGATGTGGCGTTATGATGCCACCGAGCTGATAAACCCTTAACAGTAGAGAGTTTGTTGGCGACTAGAGCCATCCCACTGGATTCCGGCCTGCGCCGGAATGACGGGATGAGTAATACCTACCTAAAAGTTCTTCAGAGGTTTCAGCACTATTCAGCCCCTATAAGCTCAATAGGATAACCATCCGGGTCTTCAACAAAGGCAATGATTGTGGTGCCAGCGTTCATCGGCCCGGCTGGGCGAAGAATCTTACCGCCTAATTTATTGATCTCTTCTGTGGCTTGATAGACATCATCTACCTCAATGGCCAGATGACCAAATCCGTTACCCAAATCATATGCCTCGGTATCCCAATTGTGGGTCAACTCAATTACAGTATTCTCAGCCTCGTCTCCGTAGCCTAAAAATGCCAATGTAAACTCGCCATCAGGATATTCATTCTGGCGTAACAAGGTCATACCCAGTACCCGGGTATAAAAGTCGATTGACCGTTGTAGGTCACCAACCCGAATCATAGTGTGTAATAGACGCATAAACAGCTCCTCAATCACTGAATGGCAAAGTTTTTATCCTGCAGGGTAGTATAACTCTACTTCCTAAGTGATTGGCAATACGGCATCAATAGTTCTGACTCAAACCAAGCAGGAGTTTTCAGTCATCATCATGCCAACGTCTTCTATAACCCTCTCCATATTCTCGGTGATCATTCTCTTCTCTTGAACGATATAAACCGTTAGAGCGTGATCGCCAAAGCCTCTCTGCCTCATCCTCATCACCGCTGCGATGACATTCTACACAGTTCTCATAGTCACCAATCCCCTCTTCAAAGTGCTCTTCACGAATATTCGACCGTGAATGCTCATGACAGCCATAGCAGGTATAGTTGGTGTAGTCGTTATCGATGTGACAGGCCTTGCATTCTGCATCATGGTGATGATCGAAGCGGAAATAATCATCATGATCAAAGGTCGCCGGCTGCCAGGCATCGATGTTATGGCACTGGCTGCAGTTGCCTTCGATCTTCCGATGCAGATTATCATCGGGGTTGCTATGACAACCATTGCACTGTTCACGTACATTCACTTCAACCAGCTCATGGGAGAAACTGCTGATAGGTCGAAACGCCATTACACCATTGTGATCACTGTGGCATGCCACACACTCCTCTTCTACGAGATTCTGATGAAAAGCCACACTCTTTTTCTCGCCACCAATTGACAATCCTTTGGTCGTCTTGATACCGATCTCCGACACTTTGTGGCAGGCCATACACTTTTCTGGTTGGCTTCCAATGAATGGGGTGTGGCAAGCGAAGCAGTCATCTGCAAACTCCCGATGAGCCTGGATTGGTTTCCCAGGGGTTATCATCAGATGTGGCATAGTGATCACCAAAGTGACCAGCACCACAAGGTTCAAGGTTACAATCAGCAGTAGTTTTTTATACTTCATTGCCATTGCCAGAAAAGTAAAATACTGAAAATATGTGACAGACCAAGTACAGCAAAAGCGAGGGTGATCGGAAGATGCACCAACCGCCACTGCTTCATGGCATCCACTGTGGTGGCATCCCAGAAGAGCTGTTGTTCGACTACCTCTTCACTCTTACCTTGAGTTCGGTAATAGTCGCGTTTTTCGGCAAGGGAGCGCCTGGAGCTATCGAGTAGATATTTACCAGTCATACCGCTGATCACATTCACCAACATGGCGAACAGGGCCAGCCAGGGTAGAATCGCGTAGATGTGGACACCGGCATGCACCAGGATCATCAATGAGCCGATCCAAGTCAATGTCTCGTGCAGAACGAGCAGCTGCTTCGGTTTCCCTATGCTGATTTTTTTGCGTTTACGCAGTGAGTAGAGAAATGAACTCAGTATCAGTAGTGTACCGGGTATTCCAATCCAGCGGCCAATCCACACCAGATCAAGCTGGTGAAGTACCCAGTCAAAAATTAGTGCGCCAAAGATCAGTCCTCCGAAGAGGCCGATGAAGGGCAACACCTGTTTGCGAAAAATCGAGTGTTTCATAAGGTCACTATTACAAAGCCAGTTTTAAATCACTTTTCGGCCTACAGACGCAGAGCAGGCAGCTTCCTGTCTCCACATCTACATCCGGTTCCTGAAAGTATTCCACTTCTCCTGCTTCAATCAGGGTCTGACAACTGCCACAACTACCGGCTCTACAACCTGAGCTAACATCAACACCCTCAGCTTCAATAAAGCTTAACAGTGAATCAGCAATACCTGTCCATTCAGATGATCTACCACTCTTACTGAAGATCACTTGCAGACTCTCTTCTACCTCAGCAGTTGTCGTCTCAGTTTGAGGTCTGGCCGGTGTTGCGGGACCGAAAGCTTCATAGTGGATATCAGCAGCTTGCACTCCCAGCTGTTCAAGTCCCGGCACAATGCACTCCATCATGGCAGCGGGACCGCAAACATAGAACTGATAACGACCAAACCCGAGTTCTCGCTGCAACAGCGCCATATCTATCCGACCGGAATGCTGAAAATCGACACCCGCCTGATCCTCTGGGTCTGGTCTACTGAAGCAGAGATGAAGATGTACCTGTGGCGATAAATCTGCCAGCGACTGAAGCTGTTGTCGCATAATCACCTCACGGCCATTGCGCACAGCGTAGAAAAACCATATCTCCCGCTCACTCCCCTGCTCCACCAGTGAGTTGAGAATGCTCAACATCGGGGTCACACCAATGCCACCAGCGATCAGCACCACCGGAAGGGATGACTCTTTACTCAGATGAAAGTGCCCCGAAGGTGCCTTCACCATCAGTCGGTCCCCTACTTGTACATGATCATGTAGATAGTTAGAAACAACTCCGGGGAGCAGTGTCGGCTGGTCTAATGGTGCTGCTACACGTTTTACTGAAATGCGATAGTGAGTTGAGGCGTAGCGGTCAGAGAGAGAGTAACAGCGAATCACAGATCCCGCTTTCGCAGGATTCAGCTGATCAAACTTAAAGGTTAGGAACTGTCCCGGCTTGTAACGCGGTAGGGGTATAGCTTCTTCGGGCTCCAGATAGAACGAGCAGATGTCGCCCCCTAGATTCTCTGTAATCCGTTGTACCACACGAAAGGGTGTGAAACCCTGCCAAGCTGATTGTTCAGACTTTCCAGGAGCAACAGACTGATCCCGGTCAATATGATGATTTTCAATTTTCTCTCTGCGTCGTCGCCACAGAGTAATCGACGCGAAGATAATCACCTGACCGAAAATCATCGCACCAATCAGCAGTGCCAAAGCAGCCGTAGACATATTTCATTCGTAACCTGATAAGCCGTCTCGATAGAGAGATATCTCAGACTTTAAACCAGTTGTATGAAACCAAGCTGAAAACCATCTATAAACTTTTACAAATGGAGGATTAGGGGAAGCTATAACCTCTCGTCCCACCACTGCTAAGTATGAGAAGAACAACCGCAACACCTCTGACCAGCAAGGCAAAAAGCGGGAGGCTGAATACACTTGGATTGCTCGTCTACCCGACCTCACTCGATTCAACTCCCCAGGTTTCCGCCTGAATCCACCCTTTTCCACGGCCTTTTGGGCCTTGCGGCTTGCAGGGATACAACTCGAAACCTTTAAATCCTACGGGGTTAAGCCCCTCTTAAGGTCGCTCTGTTCGAATACATGAACAGCGCTCCAGCGGTCGGCGAAAGGATCACATGTTTCCGTGTAGGAGAAGAAGACGCGGCAGGCTCGTCTGCCTCGCTCTGTGCATCAGGATCCAATATCGATAAATTCGAGTATCCGCCAGAGAATAAGGGGATGTTTTCCCTTTTTACCCCGAGAGCGCACCCTATTAACCAACAAAGGAAGCTGGATCATGATCCAACGACTCACCTATCTGATACTACTGGTACTGAGCTTAACCCTATTTGCCTGCGGCGGCGGCAGCAGCGGAGGTGATGATGAAGGTGATGATGAAGGTGATGATGAAGGTGATGATGAAGGTGATGATGAAGGTGATGACGGCGGAGTTACGGATGTTCCCGTCACCCCCACCCCGGGCACCTCAGCCACCCACCAGGTACTCGCCTTTAATGACCTGGGCATGCATTGTGCTGACCTGGACTATTCCACCTTCGTCATCCTGCCACCGTTCAATGTCGTCCACAGTCAGGTGATTGAAAGGGGTGCCACACCCAGACTGCTTGACGCTACCCGGGCCAGTGTCAGTTACCTGGCTACAGACGACGATTCGGGATCCATTACAAGCACCAGTCAAAATCTGCCCGGGAGTGTCGACAAAAGCAATTTCTGGAGCATCAATCCTGATACCGGCAATCGTTATGCCTTCGATCTGTTTGGCTTGAATCCCGTACCGGACGAGGGCCTGATGTTCGGCCAAGCCATGCCAGGCATCAGCGCCCCCTACACGGCCAACGAACCACAGCCATTCAACGACTTCGATAACAACAAGTCCTGGTTCAGCGCCCACGGCATTCCAGTGTTGCCGATCGATGACTACGGGCAACTCAATGCCTATCCGCTGATGCGGATAGAGGCCAGCGATGCCTCCAGCGGAGCCTCTCTGGCCAGCCTCGATGTGGTTCTGCCGGTCGCCTCCGAAGCGGATTGTCAAAACTGCCATGCCGCGGGTGAGATGGCCGCCCCCGTCAGCAGCAGCATACCCTTTGTACTGCCGGACGACATCACGGACGCCAACTCCGTACTGCAGGCGGCGAAAGAGAACATTCTGCTCCTGCATGATGCGCGCCACGGCACCCAACTTGTCGCCAGCAAGCCGGTACTTTGCGCCGCCTGCCACTACTCCGCAGCTCTGGACCTGACCGGCTCGGGCCCGAATGCGTCCCAACAGACCCACGACACCATGTCGCAAGTCATGCACGGCTACCATGGGCAGCTCACCGATCAATCCAATCAACCGGTGTTCCCCAGCCAGGGCAATCTGGAGGAGACCTGCTATCAGTGCCACCCGGGTAAAACGACAAAATGCCTGCGGGGCGCCATGGGCGGCGCTGGTATCGTCTGTCAGGACTGTCATGGCAGCATGCTTGCGGTAGGCCAAAAGAGTCGCCAAGCGTGGATTGACGAACCCCGTTGCCAATCCTGCCACACCGGAGACGCCACCAACCATTTGGGCGCCACATTGCGCATGTCGCAAGCCTGGGACGGTCAAATCGACAACCCTACACCTCGCACTGCGACCAATACGCGATTTGCCGAAAATGACGCTACACTCTACCGCAACAGTCTGGGCCACGGCGGCGTTGCCTGCGAAGGGTGCCACGGTTCGACCCATGCGATCTGGCCGAATGCCAATTCCCAATCCAACGACAATGTCGCGGCCACCCAGCTGCAGGGCCATGCTGGCACCATCAGTGACTGCAGCGTCTGCCACACCAGCCTGCCGCTGACTCTGAACGGTCCGCATGGTATGCACAACGTCAACAGCAGTTCTTGGAACCTGGACCACAGCCGTTACTATCGAAACAACTCGAGCGCCTGCCGCAGTTGTCACGGCCAGAATCTGGAAGGTACGGTCCTGTCCCGTGCCGCCGCCGATCGGGACTATCTTAGGGACGACGACGGTAACCAGACCATCCATGTCGCGAAAGGCACCCCGGTGAGCTGCAACATGTGCCACCACTCGCCCGACTAAGGATCGCCTTCCCGGGCTGCTTATAAAAAACGGCCATGAGCGATAAAGCGCATGGCCGATTAGCCCGGCACTTCTCGCTGAGACCCGCCAGACTGCTCTGGCGCACCAGCTCACGGATTTCGAGCTGAGATTGAGCTCCGGCGCCCCCACGAACGAGGCCATGGCTGAAGAGAGAGTAGCGGCGAACATCCCGGTCAGGATCAATGGTGGAAACAGCGCCACCGGGTTCATCGCGGCATGGTCACTGACTAACTCGGCACAAGGCAAGGCGCAGCCCGCCGGGAAAAGTGTGCAATTCACGCTGTAGCGTGATTCACCCAGTAGGTGACCATAACCATCGAAGCGATTTTCATTATAATCAAACACCTGCTATCAGAATGGAGCGGTCAACTGATTTTTTTAGGGTAACGATAGGTAAGATCCGCTTCTCGGGAAGAATCAACCCGGTTGGAGCCTTTCACCTCCGCTCATTGGATCATATCAGATCGTCGAGCGTCGCTGATTATCAATATCCTGACCTCGGGAACTACGAGATAGCCCTCATCTGGTTAACCAAGATCAAACAGCAATCAGTCATCTTTTAGAAGATTAAATCACCAAACAGACATTAAAATAGCCGAACTGTGACCCTGCTCTCACTCTATCTCAGGATACAGTTAGACAATCATCCGCTAAATCATACAGCGTTAAATATCTGAATTAGGACAATTGGATCAGGAAAGTCTTGCTGCAATGGCGTAGCTGCTACTGTTCATATGATACGGCCATGAAGGATCATCTTGTCAGATTCTATTGTCTACCTGAATTCGTGGATTCGGCTATTCGCTACAACCCGATCGCTGTGGATCCTAGTATCCTATATAAAGCGTGCATTTAGAAAGCCACTCAAGCCGCGAGTGCAAGGCGCAACCCGCAGGGAATGGCTGCTCCCTTTCCAAGGGGTGCAACGCCGCAATCATGGCTTGAGTGGCTTGCCGCGGGGCGAGGCAAGGGATTTAAGCTCAATTTCATGATAGGCCTCGTCTAAATGTATGGTTTATATAGGACACTACACTAGTAAAGTCTACTACCTCGCAGGAATACCCATGCGCCGAAAAACGATTCAATCATCCATCCTCAATGCCTTAATCAGTCTCGCACTCGTCATCTCTCTAATGGGTTGTAACGGATCGTCATCATCGACGAGTACAGATGAGGATCAGTCTCAATCTGCAGCGATCACATTGTCCGCCAGTCCCACAACCGTCAGTCCGAACGACTCGACCACCCTAACCTGGAGCAGCACGAACACCACAAGTTGTAGCGCTTCTGGCGGTTGGTCAGGGAATAAAGGCACCTCAGGATCGGAAGTTATAAGCCAATTGCAAACAGACACCGTTTTCAATCTCACTTGTACCGGTGACAATGGCAGTGTTGATTCCTCAGTCAGCGTTACCGTATCTACCGAAGGGCCAGCATCACCGACAGTCAGTCTTGTAGCAAATCCCACCAGCGTCTCCCTCAATGGTTCCACCACCTTAACTTGGCTGAGTAACAACACCGAGAGTTGTAGCGCATCTGGTCACTGGTCTGGCAGCAGAGGCACCTCGGGTGAAGAGACTATCGATTCACTGACAGAGAACAGTACCTTCACCCTGACCTGTACCGGTCCAGGGGGGGCACAAAGTGATACGGTGAATGTCGTGGTCGACGATCCGGCAGTAACAGTCGATCTAACAGCTTCCCCTTCAACAATTTCTCTCAATGGTAGCACCACACTGACTTGGAATAGCACTAATGCAGAGAGTTGTACCGCATCCGGGGACTGGTCAGGCAGTAAAGACCTATCGGGCACAGAAACGATAGACGGGCTGACTGGCGATAGGCAATTCACCTTGACTTGCAGCAATGCCTATGGATCGGTGAGCGATTCTGTCGATGTAACAATCACTTCAAGCAGTAATGGAACGGCACTTCTGTCATGGACTCCGCCAACCCAAAACACAGATGGTAGCGCCTTAACCGACCTTACGGGTTACATAATCTACTACGGAACGGCCTCAAATAACTATACAGAAACCGTTAATATCGACAATCCCGGAATAACCAGTTACCAAATCGATAACCTTTCTGCCGCTGACTGGTACTTTGTTATTACCGCTGTGAATTCGTCAAACGTAGAGAGCGTCTACTCTTCGGAAGTCAGTAAAACGATCGATTAAGAAGCCTGGGCAGTCCGCTTTGAAGTGTTTGATCGGCAATAGACAACCGACTGTGCCTATGAACTCGAACCCCCGGGTTCGTGCTATGAGACAACTTTAACCCGGTATGTAAACGGCCTGCCCGCCTGTCGAATGGCCGACTGTAACACATAACCAATAATTGCCTTCAGCCAGACTGAAACTCAATATTCCACCACCGGGTTATATGTTGCTTTTTGCCGCGCTCATGTGGTTCTGTACCCTATCGTTGCATAAAATCACCAGTAAACTCTATAAGTTGCAAACTGATTTTTCGACTCAATATTTGTTGCAGCTCCGAGTGAGATAATCCGGGGAGAGAAGTTGACTAGAATAATGATGATTTTCCCTGTTCTGATTTTACCCAAAAACAATCTGCTTTCGCGTTTCAGATTGGCTGAATTCTGGTTGTTTTCGGGTTTCTAGAATTCACCTAAGGTGAATTCCAGCAAGGTCATAAAAATTTCCATTTCACCCTGTTAATTATGTGTTAAAGCGGCTATTTAACGCAGAATTTATGCAACTATTGCCTGTGGTTATCTGGTTGGCCTCTCCATGGAATCAGAGTGGCTGGATTATCATTGCCTTGCCTGTTATTTATGCGAGGGTAGTGTATGTATTTTCCATATATTTTTAATTATAATTAGAGCGTTTAATTGAATCCGCGCTAACGAATGGTCAGATCACTCATCTCACACTATTCCCAGGCATTCCATATTCAATGCGCACTTGAGAAAGGTGAGAAGTTGTGAACACGCTAATTGTATCCAGGCCATCGATTCTGACCAAGATAAGCCTCAGCATCATGCTAATGCTGATCGTAAGCGAGGCTTTCGCGGAATTCGACTTTGTCGACTTTCAGGGAGCGAGTGAGGATCAGGCCGTCATAGATCGATTAATACAAAGCCACTTTACCATCAATGCACCCAAGCGCGTTATTTATGTGGCACCGTTTATTGAAGGAAGTACGCAAGATGGGTCCGGCCAAAGTAGGAGTGATCCAAGACGTAATCTTCTCAACGCACTTGAGAATGCTCTACCCGGAGACCATTACTATCTGGCCCCGGGTGTCTATAGGATTGATCGAGAGCGAGATAATTTCGGACGAGACAGTAGTCAGTTTACATTGACTAACGGTGGAACGCTTGAAGATAAAATCATTGTAACCACTGATCCGAATTTCTGGGATCCAGAAAACGGCGGGATTGCGCAAATCGACTTTGGATTTGATAATTCTAGACCGAATAATGATAAACGAGGGATTGCGCTGTATTCAAACCACTGGGTATTTGAGAATCTTGAGATCAGAAACGTCAATGATTGGGGGTTTTATGTATCTGGGCATTACAACCTCATTCGTAACAATGACATTCACCACTGCAACCACCCTGCCAGCAACAACACCGGGCTTATCGTCATCGGCGGGAGCGGTGAGTTGAATAATCTGGTAATGGGTAACCACATTCACCATTCAGGGCGTATGGACGCTAGCGGTACACTGTTGCCACCTTCACAGCAATCAGGCGGTAATGGGGGATGTACCTATAGTGTGACAAGGCAACATTACGATACATATAGTAACCTTGTTGAGGCAGGAATTGACCTGAATAACAATCCCAGCTATCCCTGGAAAGAGATAACATGGAACGAACTCTCCCAATACATCACCCCGCCAGATAATGAGGCCTATTTTTACAACAATCTTCTCGATCATTGCTTCCCATATGGGTTGGCGACAAAAAATGAAGCTGAAGGTAAATTCCACTTCCTTTCTAACATCGTTCATGCGTCATCAGGTGGAATAAAGATAACCTTAAGCCATACAGAAGTTCGCAATAACATCGTCTATAACGACGACGGGGTGATGGAAGAGGCAATTCGTTTGGCCAACACTCCAAATGGTATAAAAATTGTGCCGCAAGTCATGAATGCCGTTGATGTAAATATTACCAATAATACGTTTGCAGGTAGCGACATAGGCATTTTGCATAGAGCTGGGTGGAGTAACGTGATAAGCAATAACCTTTTTATCGATATACCCAAGCCACATGTTATTGCAAGTAACTACTATGCTTGGGGATTTGCTTTTGGCGA
>JARRQD010000089.1:0-10857 GCA_037382205.1 Candidatus Thiodiazotropha sp. | reverse complement strand
AGGCAATACACTCACTGGTTCATTCAGTTTAATCGTTTACCCCTCCCCGAGATGCGCTATCATTCGCTTATGTAGAATTATGACACAATGCTGACTCTGTGTTGTTGGGAGATTGACTATCGTCGTGTGTGGTACTCATAAAAAAGTCATCTACTCGCTGTAGAATAGGTTGTTTCTGGTTTAAACAAAGAGAGTGGGTTCAGTGATACATCCATCCAATAAGGTTAAAATCATCGGTACCATAGGACCGGCGTCCGATTCTGAAGCGGTAATGCAACAGCTGTTGTCGTCAGGGATGAATGTCGCCCGCTTGAATTTCTCCCATGGAGATTTTGCCACCCATCAGGAAAATATTCTCAAGTTGCGCCGGGCGGCTGAAAAAACCGGCAAACGGTTGGCAATCATGGCGGATCTACCAGGGCCGAAAATGCGTATCGGCGAGATCCCCCAGGGGCCGGTCGAGTTGCAGATCGGCGATCGGCTGACCCTTACTACCGAAGAGATAGTTGGCGATGCTCAGCGGGTTTCAGTGAGCCTAAAGCAGTTACCGAAGATTGTTTCGATTGATGATAAATTGTTTCTCAATGACGGTTTGATCTCGCTTAAAGTGGAAGCCATCGAGGGCACGGAGGTTCATTGTGAAGTGCGTGCTGGTGGCGAGCTCTCTTCGAGAAAAGGCTTAAACCTGCCCGGCATCAAGCTGGGTTTTGGCGCCTTTACCGAGCACGATCGAGAGTGCTTGGAGTTTGCATTACAGGCTGGTGTGGATGCGGTCAGTCAATCTTTTGTTTCCCATGGCCAAGATATTGAGGATTTGCTGGCCGCTGCCGATGAGGCAGGCCGAAGACCATTTGTGATCGCTAAAATCGAGCGCCTGGAAGCGCTGGATAACCTGGATTCCATACTCGATGCGGCTGATGGCTTGATGGTTGCCCGAGGTGATCTGGGTGTTGAAATTCCGATATCACGTATGGCCGTTGTGCAAAAAGAGCTGATGGAAAAGGCCAACCAATTAGGCAAGCCGGTAATCACCGCCACCCAGATGCTTGAATCGATGACAGCGCATCGCAGGCCAACCCGGGCCGACGCGACGGATGTGGCGAATGCGATTCTGGATGGCACGGATGCGGTGATGCTTTCGGCTGAGTCGGCAGTGGGCCGCTATCCGGTCGAGTCGGTGGAGATGTTGGCGCAGATTGCTACGGATACGGAGCCAAGCCGGAATCTGCTGATGCGTGAAGCGCGCATGCGCCACCATGGTGACCTGCAACCCACTGATCTGATTGCCCATTGTGTGCAACAGGCTGTGGTGAGGCTAAGCCCAACCGCCGTGGTGGTTCCGACCCGTTCAGGCGCCACGGCGCGCAATATAACCCGATATCGCCTACCGACCTGGATCAATGCCTTCAGTACCGATGAGGCGACCTGTCAGGCACTGCAGTTCTCCTATGGGGTGCTACCGATCAAAGTGGAAAAGGAGCTGCGTGACTGGGGGCCGTTTACCTGTCGCTGGTTACATGAGCAGGGATTGGAGTTTGGCCTTGCGATACTGACTCAGGGGCCCTCATCAGATAACCCTGGCGCCAGTTATAATCTTCAGATTGCTGATCTTTCCAGCTGTCGGGTGGAATAGTGGCGTAGCAACCCGCTACCCCACACTGGAATCCGGGCCAAAATCCAGCGCAATCTTTGGATGATTATTTATTTCCCCGACCCTAAAGCGCTGAATGCAATTGGTTTGGTTGTCGGGCTGTGGTTAGCTGTATCGGTTAATTAAAACCCAAACCAGAGAGATAAATTCCGCGCTGTTCATTCTGGGTTCTCCAAGCAGTACCAGCATAAAGTGCTCATCGCCGATATAGAGAGGCCAGGCGCCGACTCGACTCGATCCATAGGCATCGATAGCCCCCCATCCCTGTGTTGCCAATCCCAGGTTGTCTTGCAGCCGCTCGGCATGCCGTGTCTGCACTGAGATCAGGTCGGCGCTGAGTGCGGAGAGCATATCCGCTGTGTCATTATCAATCCCGCAATGAACCAGTGAAAGTCCATTCCAATCAACCAGAAGCGCTTTGCCAATCGATGAGAGGTGTGGAAGGATGTTCTGCAGTTGCTGGCCAATCCCGGATTCAGATATCTGTTGTGGTTCACGAAATCCTTGAACGAGGGAAAGGGTTTGAGCGCGATGGAGGATCTCCAGCGCTTGCTGTTGATCGCTGATCTCAAGCCAGTTGCAGAGACTCTCAAGGTTAACCTGAAGACTGCTCTCCTGTTTCAATAAAACCAGCATGAGTCGGCGGATTGGTTCATCCTCGCGACCTGAAACGGCATAGAAAGCACCAGCAGCTGTCGGTAATAGGTAAAATTCTTCAACTAATTCATAGTCAGACATGGTTTTGTTATCACGATCAATATCAATCAAATCAGGAGAGTTCATAGTTACTTATCAGTTGAATTGAGAAAAAATTGCTCGGTTTCACTCCATAATTCAGGCAAGGCTAGGGATCTACCGATATGAGTGGAGTAAGTTTTAACAAAAGCCTCTCGAGTATTCTGTTGTTTATATAGCTCCAGCAGTTGGCTGCAGACATCAGCATCACCGGGGTCTTGTTGTAACGCATTCTCTAGAATCATCATGGCGGTAAACCAATCCTTCTGCAGGAGCTGTTGTTTGGCCAGTTCAACAGGGGCAGTGGTGGTAGGGGCGTTGTTAGAGTGCTTACGTCGAACAATATTTGAAGTCCCGGCTTGGCCTTTGGATAAACTGGAAAATGTATTTAGCGGGAGAGGCTCATTGGTATCCAGGCCACTCTCCATATGAGCCATGAGAAATTCATATTGCTGATGTGTCAATATTGGTTTGGAACGGGCTACCAGGTTTTTACGTAATTCGATTCCACGATCACCTAAAATAATAAAAAGATCAATTAATGCGCCGTA
This sequence comes from Candidatus Thiodiazotropha sp., assembly GCA_037382205.1. Lineage (GTDB taxonomy): Bacteria > Pseudomonadota > Gammaproteobacteria > Chromatiales > Chromatiaceae > Thiodiazotropha. Next base: position 7,920 of record JARRQD010000089.1, on the reverse strand, counting down.
AAGTGCTTCGATATCACCCTTTGCAAGCAGAAGAAATGTTCGCTGAACATGTGAGCGTAAGTCCCTGGGATTTCTTCTTACTTTTTTAGTAAGGTATTTAGAAAAACTGTTATAGGAGCGCAATGTGGAGAAATAGGGCAGTATTTGGCGCTGCTGAGGCAGCAGGCTAGCCTCAATATGAAGTTGCGCTGATGAGTGTCGTGAATCCTCGGGTGCGCGCTCCTGATTGGCGTCTTTTCTTACAATCTGTTCGTACATAAGCCGTACCGCTACCATCTGTAGTTAAATCTATATATCTATGCGTTTTTCTATATTGATCCAGTACGCTTTATTCTCGATAAGAGATGCTTTTTGATCAACCCCACAAAACGCTGTTTCTCAAAATGTCTCTTAGCCAGGGGGGGCTTTTTACTCCCTGTTATCGCTCTGGTTGAGCCAGATGGGGAATTACCTTGATCGTTGGCGGCGTAATGCGGTTTGGCATCTGTTGTTATCGATATGTCAGAATCAGAGGCGTCAAACTCGGAATCCATGAGGATGGTAGTGATGTCGTGATCACTAGCTTCGTCAATCGGGACGTGCATTTCACTATCATTCTGATTGTCGGGTTGAGACGAAGGGAGAGGGCTGACCGCTGAAAGTGTTTCACTCCTGTCCGACCCTATCTGCAGGGGATAGTTACTGGTGATGGGGCTTATACCTGTTTTGTCTTTCTGCTCTGGCAGAGAGGACGCATTTTCATCCCCGTTGGTCAACTCTTTTTCCAGCTTCTTTAGAAGCGTGATAATCGCAGAGTAAGCGATCGGCTTTTTAAGTGTGTAGCGATCTGAAGGTGCGGTTTCTTCGCTCGACGAACAATAAATTAGAATCGGTCTAATTTTTCCTTCAGTAGGTTTATCGAGCTTGAGTTTTGTTGTACACTCTTTTAGGTCTGAGTTAACAAGGATGACATCAGCAACTCGATCAGCAACCCAGAGCCACTCTGCAAGATCGTACTCTGAGGCCATCTCAATGGTAGTGCGAAAGAAGATGGTTTCAGTTTCATCGAATCCGGCGGCTGTTAATCTAAAAGCGGGCATAACGTGTAACGCTTTGCGTCTCTCCTCCTTGGGACTTAACTCTCTCCAACCACCACCAGCCTACCAATTTAAAATGGAATTGTCACTGAACATAATAAATATTTGAGATTTCAACATATTGATGTTTTTTTAATCCTAAATGATTAGCCTTTTCAGATCGATCTCTACGAGGTTAGTAGGGCTCCTTGTTGTTTGGTCAAGATTTGAAAACCCTGGGATTCTAGAGCATTGAAGCTAACCATTTTGGATGTTTTTTAATTTGATGGAGTATATAAATGGGCAGACAAGAAGAGTTTTCAGCTGTAATTAAGCAACTGCGAGAAAATGTACCGGATATTACCGGTGTGATGATTGCCTCTGCAGATGGATTGTCGATCGGTACTGACTTCTCTGAAGATGAAGCCGCTCGAATTGCCGCAATGGGGGCCTCTGCAGTTGGGCTTGGCAGTCGAATTACCAAGACAGCGGAACTTGGTGATATGAATGACCTATTGATTGAGGGGTCTAATGAAACATTGATCATTTATATGGCGGGCGCAGCTGCAATACTTGCACTGCGCGCACCTCACCGAGCTAATTTGGGGTTGATCCGCCTAGAAGGGCCAAAAGTCGTTAAAAAGATCATTGAGCTTACCGCAAGCTGATTGGAGAAGCACAGATGGGCTCAACCAGTCTCTTTAACCATGATGGACACGCTTTTATCCTCTTGGATGGTTTTGGTCAGGGTGAGATGGTGCCGACCAATCAAGTTGTTATCCAGGATGGTAATGAGGCGATTCTACTGGATCCGGGTGGCCATAAGGTACATTATGAGGTAATCAATGAAGTCTCTTCACTGATACCAATCAGTGACTTGAAATACCTGTTTTTCTCGCATCAGGATCCAGATATTATTGCTGCGGCGAATGCTTGGTTGATGTTAACAGAGGCCGATGCACTCATCTCTAAGCTTTGGGTGAGGTTTATACCTCACTTTGGCATAGATGAGTTGCTCTTACCTCGGCTTCAGGCGATACCTGATGAGGGGATGCGCTTAAAATTGGGTAATAGTGAGTTGATACTCTTACCCGCACACTTTCTTCACTCTGCGGGAAACTTCCAGGTTTATGATCCAAAGTCAAAAATTCTCTTTTCAGGTGACCTAGGGGCATCGATCGGCCCAGACTATCTCGAAGTCACAGATTTTGATGACCACATTCAGTATATGGAGAGCTTTCATCTTCGATATATGCCTTCGAATCAGGCAAATCGTTGCTGGGCCGAGATGGTACGCAATCTAGAGATTGAGAAAATCGTACCCCAACACGGCGCTATTTTTCCCGATGCTGAAACGTCCAGGCGATTCATCGATTGGATAGATAATCTGCCGGGCGCCGTCGAAATTTTAAAGAATAACTACACCATCCCAGGTGGTGAGCCAGACGCTCAGAAATCTGAGCCTGAAAACGTTGAGCAACAGAGTGTTTCAGATAGTCGGGTAGAATCCGCAAAACAGACTCATGCTGTAGCAGAGGATGAGTCAGTCGTACAGGATCAGTTGGTGGGATCCGATTTAACACCAGACGTGCCTATCGATTCGTCAGATAATAAAAAAAGCTTAAGCTGGAGCCAGCGTTTGAAAAGTGTCTTCAAAGGCGGATTCCGAGATTGATCGCTTACTTTTCAGCCCAACATGGCACCGCTCGACCTACCATTAAGGGTAGGTCGGTTGTATGCAATAGCTTGTTGCGAGGTATTTTTATGCAATAAGAGATGACTAGTGATTTGGCTCCTCATCACGATATCTCATAGCAACCTGTAAGACTTTGTCTTCGATCTGCAAAAATGCAGTCACCATATCGGGATCGAGATGGTTGCCTGAGCTGTCTTTAACAATCTGAATGGCCTGCTGGTGGCTGAAAGCTTGCTTGTAGATCCTTTTACTTATTAGCGCGTCATACACATCGGCAATCGCCATCAACCTGCCAGAAATCGGGATGTCATCGCCTTTGAGTCCTTGAGGGTAGCCATTGCCATCCCAATGCTCATGGTGGGTATAAGCAATCTCCCTGGCCATTTGCAAAAAGTCTGTGGTACCAATTTCCAGCTCAGCCCTGAGCAGCGCATCATATCCATATTGAGCATGCTTTTTCATTTCTGACCACTCATCCATATCCAATTTGCCTGGCTTAAGTAAAATCCGATCTGGAACACCTACTTTTCCGATGTCATGCAGGGGGGATGTCTTGCACAACATTTCAATCGTATCGTTATGTTGCAGATAGTCAGCATATTTTGGGTGATTCTTTAATTGATCGGCCAATAGTTGGATATAGTTTTGAGTGCGTAGGATATGTTTGCCGGTTTCTGTGTCTCTGGTTTCTGCTAGACTTGCCATACAGTAGATGGCGGCATCCTTGGCTTTATTAAGCTCATCTGTCCGCTCTTCGACTTTTTTCTCAAGCACTTTATTGAGACTGGCCAACTCTCGTTCTGTCTGGTGAAGCGCCAGGTGAGATTTCACCCTGGCCATTACGATAGGCGGACTCATGGGTTTTGCGATATAATCGACGGCACCCAATTCAAACCCTTTGATCTCATCAGATACCTCACTTTTTACAGTTAAAAAAATGATTGGTATCGAAGCTGTGAGAGGATTACTTTTGATCTGCCGGCAGACTTCATATCCACTCATGTCCGGCATCACAATATCGAGCAGGATTAAGTCAGGCAAACTGGAGTTTGATAGTCGTTTCAGTGCTTGACTACCGCTTTTTGCGATAACAGTCGTATAGTCGCTCTTTAATAGATCGACCAGTATATCGATGTACATGGTTTCATCGTCTACTAACAGAATCTTATCTCTACTTGTCTCCATCTTTTCTGTTCCCTCTAACCTGGCCTAATTCAGCTAAGGTTTTCCTCGCTAAATCGAAGTCGTAGTCGTTGATCTGGGTCTTTAATTGGTTAAGAATGGGTTGGCTTTCGGGGTCGGTAATTTGACTGCTGATTTTCAGTATATGGGTTTTGGCGTCTGGATCGCCCTCTTCAAGCATTTCGTCTAGCGCATGAAGCATTGTATCGATCTCAAGCTCATCAGTTTGCTCAGTGGAAGCGATCGATTGGAAGATCCGACTGCTTTCCAGGGAGTCCAAGTAGTTTTTTAAAGTCTCTATTAGCTCGTCAAAGGCTTGATTAAACGTCGACGTCATACCGGCAATTTCGGTTAATTTCCCCGTTTGTATCGCTGCGTGAAGATGCTTTGAGGCTTCAGACAGGGTATGGGCGCCGATATTGCCACTGACCCCTTCCAGGGTATGTACCAGGCGGATCGCTTTGTCGATTTCACTATCTTTGAGATATTGCTGCAAAAATAAATTGTCTTGGATATGGCTGGTAACGAATTCCCGTATCAGATTGAGGTACAGACGATGATTGCCGCCTACCCGCTCCAAACCCCATTTTAGATCGATGCCAGGCAGTGAATCGGGCAGATCGATCTTCAAAGCCTGATCCTGCGATACGGTGTCTGCTTTTTTTGCATCGTTGGCTGGCTGTAACCATCGACTCAGTACCCTGTTTAGATGGGTTGGGTCGATCGGTTTTGGTATATGTTCGTTCATACCGGAAGCGAGGCACTGTTCACGCTCACTGGCCATTGCGTGAGCTGTCATGGCTACGATTGGCAAACTATGATAGTCGTCGATGGCTCGTATTCTCTGCGTGGTCTCAAAACCATCCATTTCTGGCATTTGCAAATCCATCAAGACCAAGTCATAGCGTTTGCTGTTGAGGGCTTCCAGAGCAAATTTTCCATTTTCGGCCGTGTCGACGGTTATTCCCATTCCTTCGATGAGTTCTCGTGCGACTTGCTGATTGATGTGATTGTCTTCAACCAACAACACAGAGCCACTCAATTGTTGGCAATGAGAGGTGTGCTCTACTTGTCTGCTGAGGTTCTCTTCTTGACCAGTCAGCACCCTGATCAGGGTGTCGAATAATACAGATGGACTGATGGGTTTTATCAGTATTGCATCGAGACCGGCCTCTTCCGCCTGTAGCATGACCTCTTCTCGTCCATAGGCGGTAATCAATATGACTGGGGGCACCACTGAGAGGTGATCTCGATTCTGTTTGATCCGCTTAGCCGCTTGTATGCCGTTCATGCCGGGCATTCGCCAATCCATCAGTACCAGGCGGAACGGATCCTGCTCACGCTTCTCTGCCTCAGTTAAACGTTTCAGAGCATCACTGGCATTGGATGTCGACGACACTTTAAAGGTAAATGACTCAAGACGCTCTTTGAGCAACTCAATGGCGGTTGGATTATCGTCGACCACCAGGACTCTCAAATCGCGAAGCTCACTTTGCGGGAGCCACTCCTGCTGGGAAATGGATGGGTCTATTTCGAAGGGAATGGTAAATCTGAAGGCGCTGCCAATACCGGGATCGCTATCGGCTGTCAGCTCACCCTTCAGCAGGCTGACCAGATGGTAACAGATACTTAAACCAAGCCCACTGCCACCATAGCGCCGAGTTATCGAACCATCGAGTTGGGTAAAGGGTTCAAACAGTCGGGGGAGTTGCTCCGGTTCTATGCCAATACCGGAATCGACCACAGAAAACTCGATCAGCACCTGATGATCATCGGCTGATTTTAGTTCAGCGCTGACGATGATCTCCCCCTGCTCAGTGAATTTGACCGCATTGGCCGCTAAATTGATTAAAACCTGTCCCAGTCTTAAAGGGTCTCCAATCAAGGTGTCTGGAATTTCAAGGTCTCGATTGAAGAGTATTTCGAGGCCTTTCTCCTCTGCGCGAATGGTGATCAGGCTGGCGAGATTGTCAAAAACATCGTCCAGGGAAAATCCGGTTTTCTCTATATCGAGTTTGCCGGCTTCGATCTTGGAGAAATCGAGAATGTCGTTGATTACACCCAGCAGAGTTTGAGCAGAGCTGTTGATTTTATCGATATAGCGGTGCTGTCTGGCAGAAAGTTCAGTCTGTAGCACCAGATGACTAAAGCCCATGATGGCATTCATTGGGGTGCGAATCTCATGGCTCATATTGGCCAAAAAGTGGCTCTTGAATTGATTGGCCTGATCCGCTTCAGCCTTGGCAATGGCCAGGGCCGATTTCTGGCGCTTGATCTGCGCTGTCCAGGCAAGAATCAATGACAGTACGATGAGTGCGCCTCCCGCAACTTGCCAGAGTAGGGTGTAATTGACCTTCACGTCATATCTGATTGCCAGGGAATTCTGGCGTATCGAGCGCCGTTCAGTTTCGTCAATCGCTTGCAGTGCTTTGTCCATGATTGAGTGTAACTGAGGCCAATCTTTACGAATGCCGATTGCCAGGTCGCTGGCGTAGGGTGTTGGGGCGGCAACTTTCAGATTCCCAAAACCCATTTTATCGATCAGATAACTGCCAAGGGTCAGATTGCCGATATAGGCATCCACCTCATTGCTGGCCACAGCCTCGAGCGCGTCAGTCGTGGTATTCATGAGTTTGAGTTCGAGTTGTGGATAGTCCCTGGTGAGATACTCGACAGTGATATAATCTGCTTCAACCGCCACCACACGATTGCTTAAGTCATCAATGTCGGTAATCAGGGGGGCATCGCGACGGGTGAAAATCATGAATGGAAAATGCAGATAGGGTTGAGTGAAATTTAAGTATTGTGCGCGCTCCGCTGATGGCGTGACTGCAGGCAATAGGTCGATATCATGCTGCTGTGCATCTGAGATAACCTGAGACCAGCTGTTTGATGATTTAACCACGAAGTCGACGTTCAACATTGATCCTATCCGGGACAGAAAATCTGCCGAGATACCCTGATGCCTTTGTCGTTTGTCGAGAAACTCGATCGGCTCCCAGTGGGGATCTATTCCGATCTTGATCTGTGGGTGCTCCTCAAGCCATTGCCGTTCAATCGCTGTTAACAGCAATTTTGGATTGGTTTGCTCAGTTTCCACTTCAGGAACCCACTGTCGCAGTATGTTTCTGACCTCTTGGCGACTCATGTCGTCCAGAGCTTTTTGTAGAATCTGCTGTAGTATGGGCCAGTCTTGTCTGATGCCGATCGCATTCACTGAATAGGTTTCAGTGGTTTTGTTCTGTATCTTCAGGTTAGATAACAATTCATGCTCAATGACATACAAGGCAACAGCCCGGTTGCCGATATAGGCTTTGGTTTCACCCCTGGATACTGAATCCAGGGCATCACTTGTGTTCTGGTATTCGACCTGCTTGATGTCGGGGTAGTACTTGGCCAGATAACGACTTACCATGAATTTTCTTTCGACGGCAACCGGTTTGCCCTCCAGGTCGGATATCTTCTCAACTGGAGGGTGTTCTCGTTGAGTGACGATCACATGAGGTAGTGTTAAATAGGGTTCGGTAAACTTGATCTGCTGCCGGCGTTCCACGGTGGGGGTAATATCCATCAGTGCCGGCAGTTGTTGGGTTTCTACAGCTCTGATCAACTCATGCCATGAGGCCGGTGCGGGTTCAAGTGCATCGTCGAGCCGTCGGTTCAATGCTTTGATGAAATCTACGCCGATACCGGCAGGTTTCCCGCTACGGTCGAGAAAATCCATGGGCGGCCATGAGTTCATGACACCAATCTTGATGGGTTTGTGTTGCCTCAACCACTGCTGTTCCTTGTGATCCAGAATAAACGGCTTATTGTCTTGCTTGTTGATTGCCGTCTGCCACTGTTGCTTGATCATGCGGTGTTCTTCCGCGAGCGTACCCTTCAACACCTTATCAATAATTCCCACCAACACCGACCAGTCTTTCCTGACACCGATGCGAATCTCCATGTTTCTAATTTGATTGCTCAGCGGGTATGACTTCAGGG
>JARRQD010000088.1:0-10874 GCA_037382205.1 Candidatus Thiodiazotropha sp. | reverse complement strand
CAGGAACAGGAACAGCAGCAGGAACAGGAACAGCAGCAGGAACAGGAACAGCAGCAGGAACAGGAACAGCAGCAGGAACAGGAACAGCAGCAGGAACAGCAGCAGGAACAGCAGCAGGAACAGCAGCAGGAACAGCAGCAGGAGCAGCAGCAGGACCAGTCATCAGGAGAAGATGAACAACAAAATGAGCAATCCGACTCTTCTGAGCAACAGGATCAACAACAGTCTGGTAGCGAAGAGCAACAACAGGATTCCCAGTCTGCTAAAGAAGAGCAGGAGCAACAAGATTCAAGTGAATCCGAGGAGCCCAAGGATCAACCATCTGATCAAGGGGAGGAGCAGGAACCTGATTCCAAAGACCAAGGAACCGAGGAGAGAGAGGAGAGGAGAGAAATAGGCGATGAAGAACAACAAAATCGCCAAAGCTCTGCTAATCTCAATGAAACGGATTCAGATAAAAATAGAGAATCATCAGCCGAGAAGCCTGGCCAAGAACAAAAAGATCCTGAGTTGAATCCTGAAGATCAACGCGACTCAGAAGCTGTCGACAAAGTGGATCAACTGGACACCCCCCAATCAGAAGAGGGGGAGCAAGGAACCGACGAAGGCGAAGAGAAGAGTCGCCAACCAAGCAAGCTAAATCCACTCATGGAACAGTGGCTGGATCAGGTAGAAGGTGATCCAACCCAACTGATGCAACAGCAATTTAAATGGGAAGAGTATAAATATCTGCGCAGTCGTGGCGGCAGAGACCGAGAAACCAGGCCCTGGTAGAACAAGCGGGAGGCACTATCGACACCATCAAACTCACATTAAGCACCATCTTTCTGATGGTCTTATCAACCTGTGCAATGGCCAACCAGTATCCGGGGCAAGCCTATTGGCACAATCCCTCCCCAGGCCAATGGAATTATCAGTTACCTGGGCACAGGCAGTCCGTACCAGCCACCAGCGGGCAAAGACGCAACACCCCCTACGGAAACACCTGGCCATCTCAGCAGACACCAGGTTATCAGGGCTCAAGTTACTACAGTAAGAAAACCACAAAACCGCTCATCGAGACCAAGATCTCAACGAAAACGCCCTACGTGCAGCAGCATGTGATCCTCAAGTTGAGTGTGGTCAGTCAGAATAATCTGCTCACAGTTCTACCCCACTTACCAGCAACTGACAGCTTTCTTCTCAATCTTCAAGAGGGACCGGTCACCCACTCCCGCACCATCAAGGGTAAGCACCAAATCGTCAATGATTTCTATTATGAGCTCACCCCGCTCAAACCGGGTCAATTCGAAATCCCGGCAATCCGTGTCAGTGGTGAAGAGCAGGTTACCGGTTACCAAACTGGCAGTAGCGCTTTTGAAGTCAGCATGCGCAGTGCGATTGCACTCAAAGTACGTGAGGCAAATCCATCCAGCGAACCTTGGTTACCAGCTGAACAGCTTAACCTTAAAGTCAAACTGCCGGATAATTTAAAGCCTGCAGCTGGTAAGCCGTTACCAATGACTATAGAGGTATCAGCCCTTGGGATTTCAGGTAACAAACTCCCAAGCCTGGAAGATCAGCTTAGCAGCGATGCTTTTCGAGTCTACCGGGACAGCAAACAAAGTTACACCTACCTGGATAAAAAATCGAACCGCATCGTCGGACGCCGGCTTGAGACTTTCACCCTGGTACCCCAATATGGCGGCGATTTGACACTGCCACAATTGAGTATTAACTGGTGGAGCACCAGAACCGAAATGGCGCAACGAGCGTCAGTGCCACTGAGACACATTGCCATCAGCGGCAGCCACAAACAGCACGATTTCTTCGATAGTGAGACCTCGCTCTTCCCAACCGGCACCTCAGCTGCTTTCTGGATACCACTTTCTGTGGCATTCGGAATCATCTTTGGTTATTGGATGGCACTCTGGATCTCTCATCGAAAAGCTGGCGCTGAACAGAGCTCTCCGCTGGAACCACTGGTCATTTTCTTCAGAAACCCAATGCGTCGAATGGCCCCAGCATTCTCTCCGCTGAAAGAGAAATTGAGGAGCACCACGGCAATCCTGAACCCAGTAACCCGCTGGCAGCGCTGGCGGCGTAGACTTGTTCTCGCCCTGCCCCTGTCGGTACGTTTCTATTATTGTGTTCGCTTTGTCGATGAGGAGAGTGATCCAGAGATCTGGGGTTATACCCTGCGCTTTCTTGCCAACAAACATTTAAATCTGCCGACCAATGCCCCTTATAGCGTGATCGCTGAGCATATACTGGATTTTCACCCCAAAGCGGAACCGCTCAAGATCAAGCAATTAATCCATGAGCTTGAAGAAACGATCTATGGCCACAATGAGATGGATTTCGAACAGTGGAAAGAGGCCTTCAAACACGAAATTCGTCCGAGCTTAAAAATCTGGAACATGGACAAAAAGAGTCATCCAATACAAAAGGATCAGCAAAACATACTGCCCAACCTCAATCCAGAGAATATCTCCGGGTGATTCTGCTTGTATGAGCTTAGTGTGTCAGCCCTATTCACACCTATTTACAAAACGCTTTAACCTAAAAAGATCAGTTGGACAGCGTGAAGGGCGCGTTTGTGGGGGTGCAGGGCAAGGGTCGCTCCTGCACATCCATGTGCCCGCAACACTTGTGCATCCCTGCACGGCGCGCAACGACGCACAATAGCGCGCTATTCCAAGGCGTTGCAACGCCGCCATGCGCCGCCACAAGCGTGCCATTCACGTTGTAGCGTGATTCACTCAGCAGGTGACATAACCATCGAAGCTATTTTCTTTAAAATCAGTAAGCTGCTAGTAGAATGGAGCGGTCAACTTATTTTTTTAGGTTTAAAGCCCCAGCAGGCTGCAAGCGCCTATTCATTCACATCCAATCAAACGAGATTAAGGGTCGGGGAAATAAATAATCATCCAATCTTGCTTTGTCTTTTGCCCCCGGCATCGTTGTTGCACAAAGAGTCACGTAGAGCGGCTATGCTCCCCTTTGGGCGATTATTTATTTCCCCGACCCTAAAAGGAGCTATCTGGCTAATTTACACAGCTTTTTAAAATAGTAATCTGATCGTTTTCTTCCAGTAAACCATCATCTACAAGCACATCGTACTCTTTTCCAGAGTCCACAATCGCGTAAAGATAGGGATTGTCAGTTCCTTTAAACACCAGACAGGATGTTTGTGTTAACTCGGCCAACTGCCTGCTGAGCTGAAGACTGGTTAATTTACACAACTCCTCTCTATACACGCACAATATAATTTTGGATTCAAACTCGCCACTTACTCGGTTCACTATGCAGAGTAAACTTTCACTGTTGATCTCTTCATCAGCAGAGAAGCCCTCAACGATCACCGCTTCTCCGGGATCGATTTTGAATATTTCAGAGAGCAACCCAATCATTACCTCGTTTGCAATCCTTTTCTTAAGATACAGCTCATAAACTTTCATACTAACACTCAGGACACTTCACCAGGTTAGGTGTCTATTTCTATACGGTGATAAATGGAATTTAATGAATAATTTCCTGATGAATTCAGTACTTCCATATACTAAAACAGCGCATTTACCTGTCGGAAGGTAAACTAAAGCCCCATCCCCCAGTGCGCGCTAAGACTGAATAGATTGCTGGCATATGATCGACTCCTTTCCGCCAGTCAGCCCGGATGAACTTGCTACCAGTTTGTCATACTCCAGATCTTCTTTTGCAAACTGTTTATGGCGTCAGGTCAAGTACACAGGCGATAACGAGGCCATATAACTCTTACATCCAGCGATCGATTGTTTTGTGCTATTCAAGCATTAATCTACACTTAGGCTCAAGACGCAAACAGTATAGGACACCACACTAGTATCCCAGATTAAAAAATACTGAATATAGACACAGTTCACTCAGCCAAACTTTGTGGCAACACCGTTATCCTATTTCAGCCAGCAGTCTGAGGAAACTAGGGATTACCCATATATACAGCCAAACCAGTCGATCAGCTGCTGATTTTTGTTCACCCGGAAATCGATACACTTATAAAACCATATCATCCCGGGGAATCCGAGGACCGAGAGAAATCAGCGGGTTACTGGATTGAAATGAAGCGAATACCAAGCAGAATTCTAGCGCCGCATAATTATCTCTCGTAGTACAGCAATCATCATTCTGATTCTGAGCAGAGATAGATTTGAATAACAGAAAGCGCATACAAATCATCGAAATGAGCGGATGTTTGCAGCGGTTATTATTTTTCGGATCACCCCATCGATCAAATAGACCTTATTCCTCTGCGAGTTATTCAAAACGTAAAGGGTCGCAAAATGGCCATTTTGTTCGATTAATATCTGCTGATCGATTCTGCCTCTACGACTGCAGATCATGAAATCTTCGTCGACCATTCCAGGATAGGGTGATTGTTGCCATTTTGAACCACAGAACGCTTTTAGGCCCTCAGTATAGCGGCTAAAAACCGCTGTGGATTTTGCATTCTTCCGCTGGGTGAGTTCATTCAAGGCTTTTTTACTGCAATTTCTATAGATGCCAGGATCCTGCAAGGGTGACAGCTCTCCACACAGGCTTTTCAGTAGCTTGCTTGGTACAGATTTCGCTTTTGGTTTTCTCGATTGGTTAAGCCCATACCCCTGATAAGCTAGAAAATCGAGCTTTTTGTAAAGTTCTGCATAGTCTTGCTGATTTACCATCGGCGCTCTTTCAGCAACAGCCTGATGTTGATCACAAGGTGTCTCCTGATAACTTTTTACCCCTTCGATGAAGCATTCATACACCGCATGCACCGGTGTTGACAAAAACAGGCAGCCAAAAACTATAAATAACACGTTCAGATATTGTTTCAGGTCACTGTTCATCGCTATCACCAGGCTACTTGGCTACAGATTGTTGATTCATGCAACTTGATCAATTCGTAGACGGTTTCAGAACCATTCATCTCCACAACCTTAAAAGTCTGATCATCCTGTGGTACGATTTTGTTGATATCAAACTCATGCCCCCCACTGAAATGCCGCCAGACCAGGTAGTTACCCTGAACGGCCCAATAGCCATGATAACCACCCCTTTTGCCATTCCCTGAAAAGCTGTTAGTCATAACATAGGTGCCATCATCCTTGAATCTGATCCTATATTGGTTTCTTTTCTGCCTGAGCGTCCAATCGCCGACGAGATAGCAAGGGATCTTACTCTCCCCTTTACGATTGACCAGTAGACCGGTTTGCTGATCGATGCAGGCCTTAGGATCCTCCCAACAGGCTTGCTCATTGAACTGATAAGGTGATGATAGAGAGAATTGTTTATCTGTATTCCGGCTTAGATGGTGCCAAACAGGCGGCACAAGATAGAGGGCAAGCAGTGTATAAATAGCGCTGCGCATAAGCCACTTCGGGACAGTTGGCAGATAGGGAACCCCAAAATAGTGCAACAATGCCATACCTACCAAACTGACGGTAATTATAAACAACCAAGTCTTATAACCTTCCATCAGCATAAAAAACCTATCGAGTTGACTCAGTTCTGCTGCGAGAGATGTCTCTTTGCCATCTATCTCTTGGTTACTAACCCGCTTCTCAATGGAATCTAAACTTATAAATTTCTGCTTTGCCTGGCTAACCTGTTTTGACTCACCCAATCCATTGGGGTTAGGTTCATTCGATAGGCTGGATCGAGTGACACCAGCACATGAGGCTTTACCATAGAAAAAGCCGTTACCCGGATCACTCGCCCCAACAGGGACTCCGACAAAGATCACACCACCATCCTTCAGAACTAACATTTTCGTCTCTGAACTCAAACCCAACCCTGGGTCAGGCAACTTAATGACGTGACCACTCTGAGGATTGAATAGTCTCAATGGCATTGACGAGATTGCACAACCATCGGGTAGAAGTTGGCTATCCAATCCCATCTCACCAGCAGAGAGGATATAGCTCCAGTGCTGTTTCTGCTCATCCCATAGCATGGCGTAGGCAGAAGTTCTTCTTGGCCACAACATACGCGAAGCAAGGTCATTGATAACAAACGCCTCACCGAGCTCAGAATTGGCAACCACAGCCAATGGTGTGGAGGCTCGAACCGGAGAGCCTTGGTACAGATCTTGCGTATCCCATTTCACCTGAAACTTATGCCAGACATCCTCCGATTGCGCATAGACATAAGCTTCATGCTCATTGATCAATGCGATCACCCGACCATCGTCAAGCAGAGCCAACTCTGGTGGCCAACTACTTTTATGTTCGGGATGCAGAGAGCTGCAAGATTGCCATTTTGTGCTATTCGGCTGCCATAGATTACAATAGAACTGATGACGGGTATCGCTTGCCAGATAGAGTACTTCACCTGACCCAAGCTCGATCAGATTGGTGTGGTCTAGAAAGGGTATGCCGGGACTCCCGGCATATTTCCATCGATCCGTGGAGCGGTCCCAGATTCTGGCATTATGTCGGCCTGACTTTGGATCACCAAACTCAGGGCCAACCATCATGACGCGACCATCACTCAGTTCAATTGCGGCTGGAAGCTTGCGCCAGACTGGAGTGGATATCTTCTGACTGGCAGACAGCGGTTGCCAACGCATGATCTCACGATTTGTAATCAATAGCGCTGCACCATTGTCCAGCGCAAACAGGTTCAACTGTTCAAACTTATTCCAGGCGATTTGCGGTATAACGTTACCAGCCAATATCCAGTAGTCCGCCTTGGTATCCCAGACCCACACCCAGGGTGTTGCCGACTCCCAGGTGCCACCACCGATCATGATCCGCCCATCGCTAAGGCGGATCGCAGAGTGACGATACAGAGCCATCGGCAGTCGCGGACCAACAGACCAGCGACTCTGTTTTGGCTCCCAGATCTCTGTGGTGTTCAATGTGTGTTCATCGATACCTCTACCCCCAGCCAAAATAACCCGGCCATCATCCAATAAAGTGGCGCTGTGGTCATAACGAGCGGTACGCAGCTTTGGCATCAGGCGCCACAGTTGATCCCCCGGACACCACTGCTCCACCTCGCTGATCGGTTGACTGTTGCTGTCAAAACCACCGCTGACCAAAACACAACCGTTCTGCATGACCGTTGCACTATGCTTGGCCCTGGCCAAATTCAGAGCAGGCATGGTCTCCACCCGCCCCTCGATATAGCGCTCCACACTGTTGGTGACCGGCTCTATCGGTAATAAAACCACACCGGGATCAGCCTCGCCACCCACGATCAGGACACTGCCATCCTGCAACAGTGAAGCTGTATGGTAGAGCCGGCTCTGTTGCAGAGCGGGGACAGAGAGCCAAACACGGGTTTCAGGATCCCACAGCGAGAGCTGTGAATACGCTGGGTATCGGTTGCTCTTCCGATTCAGCTGCGCATCGCATATACCACCGGCAAACAGCAGTTTGCCATCATTGAGCAAGGTCGCCGTATGGTGCAATCGCCCACCCTCGGGACAGCTAACAGACTGGCCGATTTTCTGCCAGCTCTGCTGTTTGGCGTCCCACATCCAAGCATGTCTCGTCAAACGCGCTACCGATCTACGCTCATCTTGCAATGCTTGCCGATAGTCACTGCGAAACATCAGTCCATGCTCATGCCGTCCGGCGCCATATTGCAGGATTGAACCGTCGTTCAACAGAGTCACCGTACCACCAGGGGGTTTGACCGGGTTCTTCGCCACATGCAGCAAACGACCCGCAGCATAGGAGAGATCAATAAATGGCTTAGTTCCTGGCTGAGCAGGCTGATGTGTCAAAGAGCGGTTTTGAATTGGTTTTGTCTGATCCGCCTGCGCAGTGGGACAACCCGCCCACCCGGCCCGGGTCAGGTGAAATTTATAATCCGAAATCGCCTCACTTCTTGATATCTCCTCTGCCTTCCAATCCGGCAGTGAAGTGACGGAATCGGGCACCATGGCAAGCAACATGGAGACTGCCTGCTGATAGCGCAACTTAGCTTTCTTGGCCTGTTCTGCCAGCTCACGGCAGAACGCTGAATTTGCCGTGAGCTTTGACTGTTGGGTTCTCTGCAACTCAGAGCCCCCTGATAGACAGGAGCGATCACTGAAACTGACATTTCCCTGCTCATCGGTACAACGTTGCAGCGGCTGACCCTCAACATGCATCTGGGTGACTTCCGGTGCACTGGCTTTGTAGCGTAGATAGTCCTCATAGATACGGAAATAGGGCCCAGGTATATCCGACTTTAGAAGATAGGGGCTGGTGGTTGCTGATTTGGGGAGTGCTTTGACCGCTTGGTAGTCTCTACTCAGGGCCTGATGCTGCTGTTCAGTCACCACCCCATTCTGGCGGTAGATTTCTAGAACCCGGTTAAGCCGCTGGTAGGCCTTCTCCAGGATGAGAAAGTGCTGTTGCTTGGCGATCTTCTCACACGCCAGCAGATCAGCCCGGCGTCCCTGCTCCTCCACACTGAGGATACTCCGGGAAGAGCTGCCACGGCTTTGCATCTGCTCGATCAGCGCATCATAGTTGTTATTGACCAGCTGCCGACACACTGCTGCATTGGGGCTATCATGTTTACCATTTACCCGAGCATTTAGGGCTTGAGGTGCTAGTAGAAAGAGCAACAACCACAAGTAGGTTATCGATTGGATTAAGGCAAACTGGGTCAATGCTGAGTAAATTCCTTTATTACAAGACTGAAGTTATCTGAGATCGCAACGCATTCTCCATTAGCTTGGCGGCAAGCTCTCATAAAACCTGATTAAAGATAGGTGATTGGTTCAATTTTTACTTGATTCTGTCATAGCGAATGGCGAATCGCCCCCGGTATCCAAACGGCTACATGGTCCAGTCCAGATGGAGAGCAGGTCTCCAAGCTCTGCTGCGAGGCTTTCAAGGGGCTATGCAAACACCCTTTGACGATTGGGTTTTCAAGGAAGCTTGAATGCTGCGCTGGTGTACAGGACTTGCTCGACGCTACAGCTTCGATCTCACTAACGAGCGCCACATTGGCAGTATAGGCATCCCCCTGGTAACGCGGCGTTGTCAATCGCCAATCACCTTCATCCAGAGTCTCTGTCTTGAATCGTCCCGTCAGCATACCTCGGCCGAGTGGTGAGTAGGCCACAAGAGATGCGCCGACTTCGATGCAGGCAGGAATGACATAAGTCTCGATATCCCGGCTGAAGATCGAATACTCCGATTGTACTGAGGAAATTGGATGTATCTTAGCTGCGCGGCGGATCGTTTCGCCAAGCAGTGACTCATTTGCGCCGCCAATTCCATACATTTCAGCCGTATCGAAATGTTCAACCCCCAACTCGATTGCTTCATGCAACAGTTTTACTGCAATACTCTGCTCCAAGGGCAGGCCGTAAAACTCCGATAGGCCCGTGCATCCAAGGCCTATCGCTGGTAATTCACGCTCACAATCGCCTAACTTTCTTTTTTGCATCGGTGTTACCTCCAAAGAACAATTAGTAAATAGTTGACGATATGTTTATTAGGCGTCGCAGTAGGGACACCGGTTACCCGCCCCCCAGCACAGATCCCGCCCCCCCTGTTCACGCATGCTCCAGTCATCGTGACCACAACACCTTTTCGCCAGAGGCGTAAGGTGATAATTTACTGTGAACACACCGCGTAGAGTTTCAATTTCATCAACCAACAAGGAGCGGCGACGCTCGGTGAGGTTCACCGTACAGAAATAAGTACCATCTTTAAGATTTGCTCGCCGGTATTTCAGAATCCTCCATGATTTTAAACTTTCGACTGATTAAAATTATCGGTTGGAGTGGGTAAATCGAACCCCAACAATAAATACTGTAATCTTTTAAAAAATGAACCCGCCACTTTGACCTTTCCGCTATTAATAAACCGTAGGTTGTGGTGAGTGAAGCGAACCCCAACAATCAATTCCAATAGTTACGGCAATCCTCAAAAAGCCCCCACCATCACATTACTTTTCAGTGCATGCCTTTTAGCTGTATGGCCGCATTTGTTGGGCTTTGTTTCACTCACCCCAACGAGCTATCCAGCTCTTCATGTCTCTGTTTGTTGTTATCAACGTATTGGAGCATGCACAGCTACTGAGCCTCATCGGTCAGGTCGTTAACTGGATATTCGGTGACAGGACAAGTAGCTTGGGAACAGCCGCTCTGTTACTCACTTCATCATTGTTCAGTTCTGTTACCGAGAATATTATTTTATCCATCATGCTGGCTAAGATATTGGCAAACCTTAAGCTATCCAATCACTCATCACCCTGGCGGTCTGTTGTATTCGGAGTAAATCTTGGCAGCAATATCACCCCAATCGGCACTACATCAATCCTGGTTGCCACCACTATCATTCAGAAGCATCAACTCAAAATGACATTTGTGGACTTTGTCAAAATCGCCTCACCATTTGCTGTGATGCAACTTTCCATGGCGACGGTCAACGTGCTTGATCTCTTATCATCAATAGTAATTTATTTCATGAATTGAAGTTTTTTCAGTGGATTACTTGGATCAATGCGCCTAAGTTGACCATAGTTACAGCGGAATCCAAATACATCGTATTTTGGATATAACAGGGTGGTAAATCCAAATGGAATTGAATGGCATATACAAAGTCAACAGCGCTTTAGTGTTGAGCTTGACCCAAATACTATTTTTCACTTTCACCGGATGCGGGGAAAACAATCATAGCGATAGCCTATGTGCCACTGGAATCGGTTTATCCCGCCCTTCACCAACCTGTTCAATTGATGAGGTATGTCTTGATCTGGTACCTATCTATGCAATGTTCAGCCCGACCACAACCTATTTAGACACGGCAAGTGACGAACCTGTCTGCGAGACATCCGAACGCGGACTGGCAACTGGGCGACCCTATTACAACGATGGAAGTGCCCGATCCTGGGTTGATGCTGACGGTGTCAAACGATATTGGTGC
>JARRQD010000087.1:0-10901 GCA_037382205.1 Candidatus Thiodiazotropha sp. | reverse complement strand
TTGATTACTTGAACTCCCGAGAAAAGTAGCAATGACAGACGTGCTCTTTATGGGTACGCTGGTGATGCTTGACTGTAAGCTGGCTCCTGGCACACGAAGGTTAGGGGGGTAAGAATTTGAGTGAGGGTTTATTGGGCAGTCATGTGTGACCGCTGAACAAGGTTATAAACAAAGAGTGATCTGGCTGCAGCTCCCGACACACGTCAATGCCGGGAGCGCCAGGCATTAGCTCATATTACTCGCGACAAACTCCCAGTTAACCACCTTCCAGAAAGCTTCTAGGTAAGCAGGACGGGCATTGCGGTAGTCGATGTAGTAGGCGTGCTCCCAGACATCGGCCGTCAGTAGCGCCTTTTTACCAGAGGTCATCGGGCATCCGGCATTGGAGGTGTTGAAGATCTCCAGGCTGCCATCGGCATTCTGTACCAACCAGGTCCAGCCGGAACCGAAGTTGGTGGCGCCTGAAGTGGCAAACTGTTTCTTGAACTCATCGAATGAGCCAAAGGTGCTGTTGATGGCATCAGCCAGTGCGCCGCTGGGTGCATTGTCATCACTTGGGCTGCGCAGACAGTTCCAGTAAAAAGTGTGGTTCCAGGTCTGAGCCGCATTGTTGAAGATACCACCAGATGCCTTCATGATGGTATCTTCCAGCGAGGCGCTTTCAAATTCAGTGCCCGGTATCAGGTTGTTCAGATTGGTTACGTAGGTGTTATGGTGTTTGCCATGATGAAACTCCAAGGTCTCCTTAGAGATTACCGGCTCTAGGGCGTCGATTGCATAGGGCAGGGCAGGTAGTTCATGTGCCATGAGTCAATACTCCTTTGTTGTCGTTTATTGAATTCTTTATTCCCCCTTTCACGTAGGGGGGTGGATAAAAACCTAGTAGAATGGTCAGCTATTCTATCCATGCTATGACAGGGATGCAACTGGGCAACTTGTGCGGGAAAATGATAACACTTTTGATTGACTGGTTGATGACGGCTTTTTATGAATCCTATTGAACTAAGTATATTTTCTTCCCGGCTCGAGGCCGTGTGCGATGAGATGGGGGCAGTGCTGCGCAATGCAGCCTTCTCTCCCAATATCCGCGATCGGTTGGATTTTTCTTGTGCGGTATTCGATGCGGTGGGTGAACTCTCTGCCCAGGCCGCCCATATTCCAGTCCATCTCGGCAGTATGGCCTATGCGATGGCCGGTATCGTTGCTCGGATCGAGTGGCGGGAGGGGGATATGGTGGTGCTCAACGATCCGTTTATGGGGGGGACCCATCTACCGGATGTCACGTTGATTGCGCCACTCTTTTTTGACGGTCAATTAACTGCATTTGTTGTCAATCGGGCTCACCATGCGGATATTGGCGCCGATTCCCCCGGTTCCATGCCAGTCTCGAATCACCTGCACCAGGAGGGGCGCATCATACCCCCAGGCAAGTTGATCAATGGCGGGCAGTTAGATGAGGCCTTCCTGGCGGAACTGACTTCAGGTAATCGTAATCCGCTTGAGTCGAGTGGCGACTTCGCTGCCCAGATCAGCGCAAACCGTAACGGCCTGAAGCGTCTGCAGAGACTGATTCGTGAGTGGGGCCGGGCAGGTTTTCTGAATGGGCTTACTGCCCTCAACGCCTATGCAGAGCGACTGGCAAGCGAAGCGCTGAGACGTCTACCACTGGGAGAGTACCGGTTTGAGGATCTGATGGACGATGATGGCCAGGGCAATCAGGATATCCCGATTCGAGTCATGATCAGAGTGGAGGCGCAGCGATTGGTTGTGGATTTCAGCGGAACAGCCCCACAGATGCCTGGGAATATCAACTGTCCTCTACCGGTTGCCGCCGCTGCGGTCTACTACTGTATTCGCTGCCTGATGCCTCAACAGACACCGGCCTGTGCAGGGAGCTTCAAAGCAATTCAATTGATTGTGCCAGAGGGTTCTCTGCTCAATGCCCGTCACCCGGCGGCTGTAGCGGCGGGTAATGTGGAGACCAGTACGCGTGTTGTTGATGTGGTGCTTGGCGCATTGGCACAATCGATTCCGGATGAGATTCCTGCGGCCAGCCAGGGCAGTATGAATAACCTGGCGATGGGCAGCGATCATGAGGGCGAGCGTTGGGACTACTATGAGACCATTGGTGGTGGTATGGGGGCTGGGTATTTGGGCGGTGGCTTAAGCGGCCAGCAGACGCATATGACCAATACCTTAAACACACCAATTGAGGTGATTGAGAGTCGCTTTCCTTTACGCATCGAGCGCTATGCCCTGCGAAAAGATTCAGCGGGTCAGGGTTACCACCGAGGCGGAGAGGGACTGCTGCGCAGTTTCCGCTTTTTGGCCCCGACCCAAGTAACACTGCTCAGTGAACGAAGGCGTCACATGCCCTGGGGTGTGAATGGTGGCGGATCTGGTGGCCGAGGTGTGAATCGCCACAACGACAAGCTGCTGGCTGGTAAAGTGAACCTGCAAATGGCGTCTGGAGATCTATTGTCGATCGAAACCCCTGGTGGAGGCGGTTGGGGTAAAAAAAGCTAAGGCCCATCATACATAGTGCAACTGGCCTAATCTAGGCTGGCTGTACTATCAGTATTTTGAAAGTGATGGTGGGGACTTTTTATATCGGTCGTATGCTAATTCCCAAGTGTCCGACATGAATGGCTTGTTTAATGGTGCTTCATATTGGCGCTTAAATCGGCCGCACAGTCTACAAAATACATTCAACAGCTCGTGCATATCATCCTCGTTATTCGGTATATGTTTGTAGCCTAGGTCATAACCAAATATTCGATCGATACTTCCAGCGACTGCACAGGGGTACCAGCCGTAAGGTGTTAACCCGATGCCGGATATCTTAATTACCCGGCAGCCATTGGTAAATGCTGCGTTATTATATTCTGGCCTATCAATAGGAGCTATATTGAAGCTAAAAAATGGCTGTATTCGGCTTGATTTATTTGAATTGTCTATTTCGATCCCATCTGGAAGCTTTGCTAAGGCAGTCAGAACTTTTTCTCCGTAACCATTAGTCGCTACTTCTAAGATAGTGCTTGGGCTATGCCGATTTCTCCAGGTGACTAGCAGGTCGATTATTGTTAAAAACTGTGGATGTAAGGTTGGTTCGCCGCCTAAAAGGCGAATCTTTTTCCAGTGGTGATTTGCTGAGATGGTCTCATTTATGAATCGTTCAATTTGTTCTACTTCCATTCGCTCGCCTGTGGGCATCTGTTCACAGGAACGATTGCAGTTAAAACAGCGAAGATTACAGCTCCAGGTCAGGTCAATTTCCAGAAGAGAGCGGCTTCGCTTGTATTGAGGTCCTAGTAGTGTACTCAGTGGTGATTGAACTCGTATGAAATCGAATTGGCACTTTGAGTGCATTAGGAATTTTTGTGCCCAACCGGGGACTGTTTTTTGTAAGTTCTTTTTGTAATCCATTGCGTCTTTCAGGCTAATTTGATTAACACTACATCGTAGTGCTAATAGGGGGCAACCGATATTGCTGTCCACTGTTGGCAAATGTATCGAGAGGATAATAACAGATTGTATAGAATATACTGACTATTGCGGATGATAATGAACAGTATTCAAAAATATCCAGCCAGCATCTTACCCTTAAAGGGTTAGTTTGAGAAATATATCATAGCCTTATTTTTTAATAAACCGACAACCAATGAGATCTGCTGGTCATCGAAAACTCTATGGAAGCCAGATTGAGAAACAACCGCCTCCTAATCTTTGTTTATTAGCCAGCTTGATAAATCCTTCCTGCCCACCGTTGCTATGCATATGAGCGACCAGTGAAGCAAAGTAATGGCCAAGCTGGGTCTCTCCCTGGTTGGGTTTTTTACTGTTTTGCGGGGTTTGGGCATCGATCATCACTTGTGGGAAGCCATTGCCATCATCTTCGATGCTTAATACAAGGTAGTTATCGACAAATTCAGCACGCAAGAGTATTTGTGATGAACTGTATCTGAGTCCATTGCCGATCAAACTATTGATCACACCACGCAATAGCCACTCATCTAAATAGCCGACAAGACCTTCTTCGCACTCATAGCTTATGGTAATGCCCATGTTATTGGCGGTGGCTTGGTTATCTACGGAGATTTCGTAAAGAAACTGTTCAATATCGATCTCTTCAATGTTGACATTGAGCTGTCCTTTGTCGATTTTATAGAGCGACAGCAGTGCAATTAAATTGCTATTCAGACGCCTCGATTCATGCTGCAGGATGCCCAGTTTGGGGTTCTCTCTATTCTGTAGCTCATCACCAAGATCATCGAGGGTGTTAATTACCAGGCCGAGGGAGTTTTTCATGTCATGTATCAGTGACGCCAGGATGTCTGGAAAATTCATATTTCTTCTCTGTTTTGCTTATTTCGGTGCTTTGGCTATCATGATTTTCAGTCTGGCGTAGAGCTTTTGCAGCGTGGCATTGTTTGGGTCGGCTTTGGCCACTTTTGCAAGATAACCTTTGATCTCATCGATCATTGCCGGAGTAGGCCCCTCTCTCTCTATAGCCATTAACAGCACCAGTGCAACATTCAGATTTACCGTTCTGTTAGCTGGCATGCGCGCTGAAGTATCCTTCAGCAGCTTTGCAGCTTCATCGAGTTGACCGTTCTTCGCCAGCTCAACACCTTTCCGGTTGAGTGACGCGACCTCCTCGCGAATCGTGTCGATCGCGCCGATCGCCTGTTCGTCCATATCCAAAGCTGTAATCGTCAGTTTCACCTCATCCATCAGCAGTTTATCAGTATGGTTGTTGAGAACTGCACTCTTCAAGAGTTCAATGCTCTGTTCCTCCATGCCAAAATTCTTATAGGTTTTTGCCAGTTCAAGGGCGCACTCCGAATCCTCAGTTTGGTCAAAGGATTTCTGCAGCTCTGCTGCCTTATCCAATGAGGCTCTTGCAAGATCTGTGTTGCCCATCGCTTCATGGATCAGACTTTCGGCGCTGGCTTGATAGAAGTCGGCTTTGGCATCCTGCTTGAAATCCTGCTTAATCTGTTTGAGTACCTTAAGTCCTGCCACAGCATCGTGATTATCTGCTGTGACTTTGGCCAGATTGGCGTAGTTGGATGGGTGCTTATAGACGGAATGTTTGCCGTGTTGAACCGCTTTTGAAAATGCCGATTCAGCGATATCGTCATGCTGGTTAATGAGTGCGATCTCTCCCAGCATCTGCTGTCTTAGTACGGCCTTGGGTGAGATCGATACCGCCTCTTTCAGGGTCTCTTCCGCTTCGCTCAGCTGATTCAGGCGTTTGTGACTTTTTGCTAGCCAATCATAGGCAGGTGTATAGTTCGGGTTTGCTGTTTTGATGCTTTGAAACTCATGAATCGCCTGCTGATATTGCTCAGTCTGATAGTAATACTTGCCAAGACCCAGACGTGCCCAGGCCAGTTCCCGAATAGCCAATACTTCTTCGAACAGCGATTTGGCCTGGGTCAGTTTGTTACTGCTGAGTAATATTTCCCCTTTAATTTTTTTCAGCTCATTGCTGTTAGCAGGCTTGGCGCTGATTTTCTCATCGAGGATCTGTACAGCCTGGGTAAATTTGCGCAGTTCCACAGCCTCCTCGACCGACAATAGATTTTGTTTCTTGGCGATCAGTTTTTCCAGGCGTGTGTTGAGGAAATCCTTATTGAAAGGTTTGGTCAGATAGGAGTCAGGCTCATACTCCATCGCCCCCATCACCATGTCCCGGGTGTTTTCTGCGGTAACCATAACAAATACACTGCCCAGCCCCAACAGGTGGTAATGCTTGGCCTCTTCAAGTACCTGCTGACCATCTCTTCCCTGACCCAGATTGTAGTCACAAAGTACCACATCAAAGCGCCTATCCTCCATCAGCTCAATAGCTTCGGCGCCGTTTCTGGCAAGCTTGATATCCCTCACACCGCAGGCCATCAGCATATTCTTCATCATGCTGCGCATATCCCCGAAATCGTCGACCACTAGATAGCGTCTGTTTTCGAGAAGTCCAGGTTTGAAGAACAAAGCAGTCTCCTTGAGCTTAGATGTCAGTATTTCTACATCCCCTTGGGACGGTGTTTAATTAGGCTGGTGGGCAAACCGAATCGTTACATAGGCCTGTGACCACTATCTATATTCAGAGCGGCGAGTTGAGAAGAAACTGTAGGTGCATGGTAGCCCAGGCCAGTTCTCAGGCCTGGCTGTAGGAGATGAATGGGCTGATTTGCCGGATTGTTGAGTCGAGATCGGATCAGGCCTGAGCCTGTTTTACAGGGGCAACAATCAGTTCCAAGGCCTCTTCGCTTCGGGCGATCATTTCGTTCATCATAGAGGATACCTGTTGATGGGTGAATCCAGTGGTCTCCCAGGCTGTCGAGTCGATGGCCCAGAGCATCTCATCGACTGAGAGTCCGACCATATAGCCATTCGCCACGGCTTTGGCAATGTGTACCAATGAGACTTCTAATCTATGGTCTGTTGCCTTTGCTGGAGCATTGTGAAAACCGGCAACTTCGATAAGACTCTCTGGTAGATGCCAGGATCGCATCAGTTCAGCACCAACATCGAGATGGTTGAAGCCAAGGATCTCCTGCTCTGTGTCAGCCAGTATCCAAGTGTCCCCACCGGTGATGTGCAGTACATCTCTTGATTCATCCGGCAGCGACAGATAGATCACCAGACGCCCAAGGTCGTGTAAAACCCCCATCACCAGCAGTCGTTCGCTGTGCAGAACATTACTGTGTTCAGCCAGGGTCTTCGCCATGACGCCGGTGGTCACGGAATGACGCCAAAAGTCAGTCATATCGACCATCTCTGCTGGGATGCCTTTGAATGTTCGCTGCGCCGCAGTTGCCATCACCAGATTGCGCAGTTCATTGGCACCGATCAGGGTAATGGCCCTAGAGAGGGTTTCAACCTTGACTCGCTGACCAAACAGTGGACTGTTGACCAACCTGAGCAGGCGGGCGGAGATGTCAGCATCCTGAATGATGATGTCGGCAATTTCATTGACTGAGTAGTCTGATGTTCCGAGTAGTTGGTTGACCTTGATGCAAACATCGGGGAGGGAGACCAGACGATCTAAGTTTTGCACGAGACTTTTAGGATCCATAATTTTTCCTAACAGGCGTGTTTTTTCAATTAAGAGTGGGAAGGTAATTCAATAGAAAAATTTGTTTTATATTAGACAGAGAAATGAGAACTAGTCTATTAAATATGTGAATATAATTCATATTCCTGATATCGCCAAGAAAATAGGCTACTCAGATTTTCCTGGAAGGGGATTTTATGTTGCCTCGCCTGCTTCAGTATTCAACGCAGCCTGTATACAGCGTAGCTCACCATAGTCATAGTTGCCTTCCAGCGCTTCATAAACCGGCTTCAGTCGACCATCCAGGCCAAATGTCTCGAATGCATAGTGGATCTGCCGAAGATGATCTGAGGCGAGAGGCAAAACCTCAGCCAATGGAACTCTCCGTTGCTCGATGGCCGTAGCGAGATGACTGTAGACTGTGGCCTGGGTCAGTTGGCGCTGCTCTGCGATGCTCGATATGGAACAGCCTGCTTTCAAAAGGTCAACCGTTTTTGAGACCGTATCTTCGTGCTCTTCGTCAGGGTGGGTGTGTTGGTTGATGCAATCTAAGAATTGAGCGCCGTATGATTCTAGTTTACGTGCCCCGACGCCTGAGATCTGGGACAGCTGGGTTAAGGTTTGAGGGCGTCTCTCAACCATCTCCATCAGTGTTGCATCATGAAAGATCAGGTAAGCGGGCACACCCTGTTGTTCCGCTAAAGCAAGGCGTAACGTGCGCAAGGCTTGCCAGATTTCCTGATCCGCTTGCTTGAGTGAGGTCTGATCAGAAGCGTTACGCACTCGGATTTTCGATGCTTTACGCAGCTTTCGTAACAACAGCTGAGTCTCGCCGCGCAGTACTGGGCGGCTCTTTTCCGTGAGGTGTAGTCCACCATGCCCCTGCAGGTCAACTGCCAGCAGACCATGAGCGATCAGTTGTCGATAGATGCTTCGCCAATCTCCAGCAGTAAACTCGGTGCCGATGCCATAGGTGCTTACTTGATGATGGGCAAAACGTCTGATCCTGTCGTTGTCTTTACCGAGTAGGACATCGATTAAATAGTTAACACCAAATCGTTGACCGGTGCGGTGGACACAGGAGAGGGCCTTCTGCGCCGCTTCGGTGGCATCCCAGGTCTTCGGTGGCTCAAGACAGGTGTCACAGTTTCCGCAGGGCTCATCGAGGGCGTCGGAGAAGTACTCCAATAGAGCCTGACGGCGACAAGCGGTGATTTCGCAAAGTGCCAACATCGCATCAAGCTTATGCCTTTCGATCCGCTTGTGCCGCTCATCGGCCTCTGAGGAGGCCTGCATCTGCCGCAGGGTAATCACATCCTGCAGACCATAGATCATCCAGGCGTCTGCGGGTTGGCCATCCCGTCCGGCACGACCGGTTTCCTGGTAATAGGCTTCGATACTTTTCGGCAGGTTGAGATGGGCGACAAAGCGTACATCCGGTTTGTCGATGCCCATGCCGAAGGCAATGGTGGCGACGATGACGATGCCATCTTCCCGTAAAAAACGGTTCTGGTTGTGTTGCCGGGTTTGGCTATCCAGACCGGCGTGGTAGGGCAGGGCTTTGATCGATTTCGACTCCAGCCAGCTGGCGATCTCATCGACCCGTTTGCGGGACAGGCAATAGACAATACCCGCCTCGCCTGGGTGCTCTGTTTCGATGAAATTCAACAGGCGCTGCCGGCTGTTGCCGTCGTTTTCCATGATCTGGTAACGAATATTGGGTCGATCAAAGCCGACAATAAACTGTTCGGCGTTCTCCAGGTTGAGCCGTTCAACAATCTCCTGGCGGGTTGTCTTATCCGCGGTGGCGGTCAACGCGATCCGAGGCACCCTGGGAAACTGTTGGGCGAGTTGATTGAGTTGGATGTATTCGGGGCGGAAATCGTGGCCCCATTGGGAAACACAGTGGGCCTCGTCGATGGCAAACAGGGCCAGATTGGCCTGTTGCAGCAGTTCAATCATCCGCGGGGTGAGGAGTCGTTCCGGGGCCACATAGAGCATATCCAACTCACCGGCCAAAAGCTGGGACTCGATCTGGCGGGTCTGTTCAAGGCTCAGTGTGGAGTTGAGATAGGCGGCTTTGATGCCCAGTTGATTGAGGCTGTCGACCTGGTCTTTCATCAAGGCGATCAGTGGTGAAACAACAATGCCGACCCCACTCCTGATCATCGATGGAATTTGAAAGCAGAGGGATTTACCGCCACCAGTCGGCATGATCACCAGGGCATCACCGCCGTTGAGCAGTTGTCCAATGATTTGCTCTTGCGGGGATCGGAAATCGTGGTAGCCAAAGCTCTGCTGGAGAATGGCTCTGGCTTGGTTTAGTCCCGGGTCTGTATGAGAGGTCTCTGTCATCCGTGACATTATCCTGTTCTTTTACCATTTTGTCAGGTTAGTTTCTGACCGCAAGGGTACAAAACTCTAAGTGTACCTCAAAACAACCGCTTTGTTGGTATGCGTAAAATCACTGCTGAAGCTATGCTCAGGGTTTCGTTCTTTCCATGCTACGTAGTCTTCTATCAATAACCAATTGCCACCGTACGCTTTGCAAGTATGAGCGCGGAACAGATCATCCTGCCATTAGAATGTCCAAGACCGCTATGGCGAAGCATGTTAATTCAAAACCTCCTGATCTATTGCACCATATTTGCGAATAGCGGGTAGCAGTTCCTGATCAGCAAAATCACACCCGGTGGCGCCAGGATCTGTCTGCCTCTGTTTGGCGGCGGCTTCCAGGCTATGGCCACCCTGATTGCGCAGTTGTTGCAGCATCGGTTGGTAGCCGGGTTTCCAGGCCGATATTTCATGAAACCGTTGACGCAGGCCCGCGAGGATGGCCATACCAGCGAAGTCGAGATCGCCCCAGAAGTTGACTGGGCCTGGTGGGTTGGTTTGATTGAACCACCACTGCTCAAAGGAAGCTTGCCAGTGGGTTTGGCCGACACCGGCGTAGTGGAGCCTGACCCCCGCCTGCTCGCGCAAGCGCTCTGCGGTACCCCGAAAGCCAGCGGCATAGACCAGTGCCAGATCCGCTGCCGCTTGAGGGCGGCCTTCACAGGCGAGGGTGTAGCTGTCTTGATTTTCGATAAACAGAATGCCTTGGTAGTTGGCTGGTAGATAGACGTTGATCAGCAGCGGGCGCGGTTGCAATGGCAGGTTGGGGAACAGGCTGAGCAGCAGGGGTTGTCGCTCATCGAGATGCTTCGAATCACCACGAAAGTGGCGTGCGCTCAATTGGCGAAGGGTGAGGGGTTCTTGAGTGGCGCCGATCTTAGCGAAGGCGCTGATAACCTCAGCATCACTCATACCGGGTATGAGAATGCGTCGCTTTAACAGGGGCTCGATCGTTGTGGGGAAAGCGCCTGTTGCCGCCTCGGCTTCGACGGCTTTGCGCCAGGCTTGGATTGCTGAGGTTTGTTTGGGGCGTTGCAGCCAGTGGCGTAGTGTGTTCTCGGCTTCGGGGGGGAAGGCGAGGCGAGCGTTTTTCCAATCGGGGTCATAGGGGCCTCGTTTGCCAGGAACGATGGCACAGAGGTTTGGTTTTTCCATGGCTTGTACGAAATGCCAGAGTCGGTCGGCTTTGTTGTCTTGGCGTTGCAGGCTGGGGAGGCACTTTTCCAGAGCAATGTAGAGTCGCTGGTTGCGAGTCTTACCGGGTTGCTTATCGAAGCGGTCGAGTACTTTGCTCAGCAGGGCTTGCAGTTCGGCTTCGTCAGCGAGCCAGGGTGGTATGGGGTGGTTAGGTTGCATGGGTTGTGTTCGTTTTGCTCAGGTTTTTTATGATCCCCCTCTCCCGCCAGGGAGGGTGTTGTAAAAGCAAGTATATAAATCATATTTAATT
>JARRQD010000086.1:0-16873 GCA_037382205.1 Candidatus Thiodiazotropha sp. | reverse complement strand
TTACTCGATAATCTTAGATACCACGCCGGCACCCACGGTCCGACCGCCTTCACGGATCGCAAAACGCAGACCCTCTTCCATCGCGATCGGCGCAATCAACTTCACAGTCATCTTCACGTTGTCTCCCGGCATGACCATCTCTACGCCTTCTGGAAGGTCACAGGCTCCGGTTACGTCGGTGGTACGAAAGTAGAACTGAGGACGATAGTTACTGAAGAATGGCGTATGACGCCCACCCTCATCCTTGCTCAGTACATACACTTCACACTCAAAATGGGTGTGTGGCGTAATGGTGCCTGGATGCGCCAGTACCTGTCCTCGCTCAACCTCGTCACGCTTGGTACCACGTAGCAACACACCAACGTTGTCTCCCGCTTCACCCTGATCCAGCAGCTTGCGGAACATCTCTACACCCGTACAGGTGGTCTTGGTGGTCTCTTTGATACCAACAATCTCGATCTCTTCACCAACCTTGATCACACCACGCTCAACACGTCCGGTCACCACAGTACCGCGTCCTGATATCGAGAATACGTCCTCGATCGGCATCAGGAAGGCCCCGTCTACCGCACGCTCTGGCTCTGGTATATAGGTATCCAGCGCCTCGACCAGCTTATCGATCGACTGACTGCCAATCTCTGAGGTGTCGCCTTCCAGCGCTTTCAGCGCCGAGCCCACGATGATCGGCGTGTCGTCTCCAGGAAATTCGTAGCTGTCCAGCAGCTCACGCACTTCCATCTCTACCAGTTCCAGCAGCTCTTCGTCATCCACCATGTCGGCCTTGTTCAGGTAGACCACGATGTAAGGTACACCTACCTGACGGGACAGCAGGATGTGCTCCCGGGTCTGTGGCATTGGGCCGTCGGCCGCCGAGACCACCAGAATCGCGCCGTCCATCTGTGCCGCACCCGTGATCATGTTCTTCACATAGTCTGCATGGCCCGGGCAGTCCACATGGGCGTAGTGACGGCTGTCTGACTCATACTCCACGTGGGAGGTCGCTATGGTGATTCCACGCTCTCTCTCTTCCGGGGCGTTGTCTATCTGGTCAAAAGCGCGCTGCTCGCCACCATATTTAGCCGCCTGGACTGTTGTGATGGCCGCCGTCAGCGTGGTCTTGCCGTGGTCTACGTGACCAATCGTGCCCACATTGACATGCGGCTTTGTGCGTTCGAATTTTTCCTTGGACATGAATGTTCTCCAGGTTCTCTATTGTTGTATAAAGACAAATTCGCGCGCTTCCGCACGCCTTCAATATAACTGGAGCCCAGAAGCAGATTTGAACTGCCGACCTCACCCTTACCAAGGGTGTGCTCTACCAACTGAGCTATCTGGGCAAAACTCTACTATAATTAACTGCCAGTCTCTATCCAATAAACGGCCAGACTTTCAGCATACACAAACGACGACACTGTCATACAGTACCGCCGTTGAACGCCAATCCTAATCAATTGACTTTAAAACCTTATTGGAGCGGGTGATGGGAATCGAACCCACGTATTCAGCTTGGAAGGCTGAAGTTCTACCATTGAACTACACCCGCGTAGCCAAGCGACGCGTCGCTCACCAACAACCACTACCAATTTCCATCTTGGTGGAGAAGGCGGCATCATCTCCAGCCTAAACTCCGGGTCAATGCGCTCCGCGCATTGCTCAAAGTCGCTTGTAGCGCCTTTGTCGAACCGCTTTTTGGTTCTCATCCCCCCTGGTTACTAACCTGGGCAGGATCATGAGAAAGTCATTTTCAAACCACACTTTCCCAACTCTAATTGGTGGAGGGGGGAGGATTCGAACCTCCGAAGGCTGAGCCGTCAGATTTACAGTCTGATCCCTTTGGCCACTCGGGAACCCCTCCTAGCGAGAGCCGGGCATTCTGACGCCTCGCTTTGCCAAAGTCAATAAACATTTCAAAGATTTTTTTGTCTATTGGGATACCCGAGCTGAATTAAGGCTTGCCACAGATGTCATTTAGATTAGTGTTAGTGTAGTGTCTCACACATAAGCACGATATCGACCTGGGACTTTGGCCAACTGATACCTGGCAACCGTACGCAAAATGAGAGACCGTTTGGCTTGTTTTCGCGGCAACCTCGATCAGATTTCAAGCCCTGGGCAAACAACCTTTAACCGCAATTTCGACAAATCCAAGTTACGAACGACATGGATTCTTAAAATTAAACAGCTAATCGAATGAACAAAACCGTTACCCTTCTTATCTGTCTGCTTCTCTTAGCCGCCTGCAGTAGCACACCAACGCTGGAAACCGCCAAACCTGCCTCTCCGGGTCACTCCGATAGCGCTTCAACTCAAGCAGGTGACTCAGCTGGCGAGTTAACCACCGACCTGGTCTACCACACACTGGCCAGCGAAATCGCTGCCCAACGTGGCGAACAGTCAATGGCATTTGAACACGCTTTACAGGTGGCCAGGGAGTCACGGGATCCTCTATCGGCCGAACGGGCCACCAGTCTCGCTCTGCAGGCGAATCAGCCGGAAAACGCACTTACCGCCGCCAGACTCTGGATTGAGATCGAACCGCAAGAGCTCAAGGCCTACCAGATCGCCGCCATTATCAACATCAGAGCCAATCAGCTGGATGAGGCGATCAACCATCTGCAGCAGGTGATTGAGATAGCGAACAAAAATGGAAAATCCGGTTATGTGCAGGCTGCCGCCATTGCCGAAAAAGCAGGCTCTCCTGAAAAAGCACTGGCCCTGATGCAACAGCTTGTCGCCAAAGATAGCGACTCATCCTCCGCACTCTACGCCCTGGCCTTGGTTGCCAATCGAGCATCACAGCGCTCTCTGGCCCTGGATTACATCGACCGCTCCCTGACCCTAGAGCCCAGCTCCACACAGAGCCTGGTACTCAAAGCTCACACCCTGATCGCAATGAAAAAGGAGAATCAGGGATTAGAATTTATACGTCAGGCGGTCGAGAAATACCCTGAAGACATCAAACTCAGGCATGCTTATGCCAGAATCCTACTCGAAATAGATCAGATTGAAGACTCTTTGCAGCAGTTTCAGGAGCTCCATCGGCAAGCCCCTGAAAATACCGATTTCAGCTTCTCTCTGGGCATGATCCACATGCAACTTAACCAATACGAAGAGGCGAAAGGCTATTTCACCAAGCTCAGCCAAAGCCGGGGCAAAAGAAACGAGGCCAACTTTTACCTCGGAGCCATTGCAGAGGAAGAGGAGCATTACAAAAAGGCACTCGACCGCTACAGCCGAGTCGAGGGAAAACACCTGGCTGACGCGCAAGTGCGGATCGCCAAGATCCTCTCAGACCAGGGCAACCTCAAACAGGCACGAGAGACGCTACAGCGCCTGAGAGTGAATCAATCACGTAACCAGCTTAAATTCTATATGATCGAGGCGGAATTGCTACGCGAGGCCAGAGACTATGCAGCGGCCAATGAAGTCTATAGCAAAGCGCTCGATCGGTTCAGCGATAATACCGACCTGCTGTATGCCAGAGGCCTGAATGCCGCCGATATGAAGCGTGTCGACCTGCTAGAACAGGATCTGCGCAAAGTTTTGTTGGCCCACCCCCAGCATGCCGATGCTTTGAATGCCCTTGGTTACACCCTGGCCGACCAAACCGATCGCCTGCAAGAGGCCAAAGGATACATAGAGCAGGCGTTGAAAATGAAACCGGATAGCCCCGCCGTACTCGACAGTATGGGCTGGGTTGAATATCGCTTGGGCAATATGCAGGCCGCTCTGAAACATCTGGAAAAAGCCGCAGAGATCAGCAACGATGCTGAGATTGCATCTCATCTCGGAGAAGTGCTTTGGGTGATGGGGCAGCAAGAACAAGCGCTGGAAATCTGGAAAGCCGCCCTCGAACGAGAACCAGACAACCGCTTCATCCGCCCAGCCATGGTGCGCTTGGGCGCAGAGAAATAGTCTGGCATTGGGTCGTTTTCGCTCGCGTATGGATCAACATAGCAGTCTTGAATTGTGACAGAGTCTTTTGAGTCCCTGCCAGATAGCTTTAGCTATCCAGCACCAGCAAAACTCAACCTGATGCTGCGCATCGTTGGCCGACGTGAAGATGGTTACCACGAACTGCAAACCGTATTTCAGTTTATCGACCGGCAGGACAGACTTGATTTCCGGCTGCGCCAGGATCAGAAAATCGTCATCGCCAACCCCCTGCCTGGGGTTCCCGAGCAGCAGAACCTCTGTTTCCGCGCAGCCAACAAGCTGCAGCAGATCAGCAAAGTCAAATCCGGTGTGGAACTCACCCTGCACAAATTGCTGCCGATGGGAGGCGGACTCGGTGGAGGCAGCTCCGATGCCGCGACAACCCTAGTCGCCCTCAATCAGCTGTGGGGGCTTGAGCTTAGTCAATCTAAGCTGATGGAGATCGGGCGATCCCTCGGGGCCGATGTGCCAATCTTTATCCATGGACAGGCCGCCTGGGCAGAGGGAGTTGGCGACCAAATGACCGATATTAAGCTTCCTGAGCCCTGGTTTTTGGTGCTGAATCCACCCTGCCACGTATCGACAGCCGAAGTATTCGGAGAACCTGATTTGACACGCAACTCCCCCCGCATCAAAATACGCGCCTTTCTAGAGGGCAACAGCCAAAACGACTGCCTCGCTGTAGTCAGAAGCCGCTACCCGGAAGTGGCGCAAGCAATGGATTGGCTGAGTCAGTACGCAGAAGCACGACTGACTGGAACCGGAGCCTGTCTGTTTGCAGCCTTTTCTGAACGGCAACAGGCAGAGCAGCTACTGGATCGGCTACCGGCCGGTCTGACAGGATTTGTTGCCCGGGGGCTTAACCGCTCTCCGCTACTGGATCAGTTGCAACTGGAAAAGAGTTAATTGGGGCGTCGCCAAGCGGTAAGGCACTGGGTTTTGATCCCAGCATTCGTAGGTTCGAATCCTGCCGCCCCAGCCATTTCTCTGCAAATTACTTTCTCGACTGAGGATTAGCACCGTGCCATCCAACGCCATGACGGTCTTCTCGGGTAACGCCAACCCGTCACTCACCGCCGAAATCGTATCTCATCTCAACCTCCCTCTCGGTAAAATGCAGGTTGGCCGTTTCAGCGACGGAGAAGTGATGGCGGAGATCCATGAGAATGTACGTGGCCGGGATGTCTTTATTGTCCAACCCACCTCAGCGCCAACCAATGAGAACCTGATGGAACTGCTGGTGATGATCGATGCCATGCGCTGGTCCTCAGCCAATCGCATCACAGCGGTCATCCCCTATTTCGGCTACGCCCGCCAGGATCGTCGTCCTCGTTCGGCGAGGGTGCCGATCACCGCCAGACTGGCGGCAAAGATGATTGCCACCGCCGGCGCCGACCGGGTGTTGACGGTCGACCTCCATGCCGACCAGATCCAGGGTTTTTTCGATATTCCGGTGGATAATGTCTATGCCTCACCGATCCTGTTGGGCGATGTCTGGCGCCAGAAACATCCTGATATTGTGGTGGTTTCTCCCGACGTGGGTGGCGTTGTCCGAGCCCGAGCACTGGCGAAACGGTTGGATGATGCTGAATTGGCGATCATCGACAAACGCCGACCACAGCCCAATGAGGCCAAGGTGATGAATATCATCGGCCATGTGGAAGGTCGCAGCTGCATCCTCATCGACGACCTGGTCGATACCGCAGGCACCCTCTGTCAGGCCGCCAATGCCCTGAAGGAGCACGGTGCAGCAAAAGTCGTTGCCTACAGCACCCATCCGGTTCTTTCCGGCCCTGCGGTCACCAACCTCAGCAACTCTAAGCTTGATGAACTGGTGGTTACCAATACTATCCCCCTCTCAGAGGAGGCCAAACAGTGTGATTTGATCCGTCAGGTGTCGATTGCCGAACTTCTCGCTGAAACGATGCGCCGGATCTCCAACGAGGAGTCGGTTAGCTCTCTGCTGAAATCAATCAGGCGGCCCTGGCCTATCACGAGCAACCCACTGCGGGAAAGATCTCAATCCAGCTTACCAAAGCGAATCAAACCCAGAGAGATCTCTCCCTGGCCTATACCCCAGGAGTGGCCGAGCCGGTCAAGCGTATTCATAGAGAACCACAGGATGCCTATCGCTATACCGCCAAAGGTAATCTGGTCGGTGTAATCACAGACGGTAGCGCTGTACTGGGCCTGGGTAATGTGGGCGCCCTGGCCGGCAAACCAGTGATGGAGGGCAAGGCGGTACTGTTCAAGCACTTTGCCGATATCGATGTGTTCGATATCGAAGTGAACGCCAAACGCCCCCAGGAGTTCATCGATACTGTGATGCGCATTGCACCGACTTTCGGTGGCATCAACCTAGAAGACATCAAAGCGCCTCAGTGCTTCGAAATCGAACAGGCGTTGATCGAGCAGCTCGACATACCGGTATTTCACGATGACCAGCACGGCACCGCTATCATCGCCGCAGCTGGACTGCTGAACGCCCTGGAACTCCAGGGTAAATCACTTGAAAAGGCCAAAATCACCATTCTCGGGGCCGGTGCAGCCGGGATCGCCATTGTTCGTCTGCTGATCAGCATGGGCGCCCATCGAAACAACTTCTATGTAATCGACCGGGGTGGCGTCATACATACCCAAAGAAAGGATCTGAATCCATTCAAATGGAGCGTGGCCAACGAGACGGACAAACGAACCCTGGCGGACGCCATGCAGGATAGCGACATCTTGATTGGTGTCTCCGGGGCAAACCTGGTCAATCAGCCATTGATTGCCAGCATGGCGGCCAAACCAATCATTTTCGCGCTCTCCAATCCAGTTCCAGAGATTCGCCCGGAAGTGGTCAAGCAGGTTCGGGACGACGCCATCGTGGCCACCGGGCGCAGCGATTACCCCAACCAAGTGAACAATGTACTGGGTTTTCCATTCATCTTCCGCGGCGCTCTCGACGTTCGGGCATCGAGAATCAATGACGACATGCAGATTGCCGCAGTGAATGCGCTGAAGGATCTGACCCACCAACCAGTGCCAAAAGAGGTATTGGAGGCCTATCAGCTGCAATCCCTGGCCTTCGGTGCGGAATACATCATCCCCAAGCCCCTCGATCCACGCCTCAAGTCCTGGGTCTCATCGGCTGTGGCCAGAGCTGCGGTAGACAGCGGTGTCGCCAGACTGCCATACCCGGAGCACTATCCTGCTTAATCCGCCACGAATGGACGCAGATCACTGCAAAATCGTGCAAATAGGCCCTCTCAATAGATCGCTTTTTGCGCCTGTTCGCGGTGATTAGCATACATTTGCAGCAGGATTTCCCAAGCAAACAGGCACCCAGGAGTGGAATTTCCGGTCAATCCTGATAGAATCGCGCGTCCGCTTGAATTGAGCGGTGGTGTCGCTTGGTCGCGAAGCGACATCCCTTTTGACCTAAACAGATACGGAGATAACCATGTCTGCCAATTTTGAAGTTAACGCCGAACTACGGAGCGATACAGGGAAAGGTGCGAGCCGCCGCCTGCGTCGCGCCGGAATGGTTCCTGGCATCGTCTACGGCGCGCACCAGGATCCAACCTCGATCACTGTGCCACACAACGAGATCGTCCACTCACTCGAGAATGAGGGTTTCTACTCCAATCTGCTGAAGCTGAGGATTGGCGGCAAAAGTGAGACCGTGGTACTGAAAGATCTGCAGCGCCATCCAGCCAAGCCATTCATCCTCCACGTGGATTTCCAGCGCGTTCAGGCGGATGAGAAGATCAGACTGCATGTTCCACTGCACTTCATCAACGAGGCCACCTGCCCTGGTATCAAGTCCGGCGGACAGGCCAGCCACGTGATGACCGACATGGAGATCAGCTGTCTGCCTAAGGATCTGCCTGAATTCATCAAGATCGATCTGGGCAGCCTTGAACTGGGCGCGATTCTGCACGCCTCAGAGATAGCCCTTCCAGAGGGTGTTGAGCTGATCACCCATGAGGGTAACGAAGATCCGATCGTGGTAACCATCCACGCCACCCATAAGGGTGATGAGGAGGATTCCGAGTCTGGTGAAGGTGAAGAGAGCGCTGAATAAAACCGCTCTGGAGGGAGGCTCATGCCTCCCTCATCACGCCCCACATATCCATGTCATCCCAACCCATCCGTTTGATTGCCGGCCTTGGAAATCCAGGCCCTGACTACGAGCAAACCCGCCACAATGCCGGCTTTTGGCTACTGGACAAGCTCGCTCAACAACACCACCTCAGTTTTCGTACGGAATCGAAGCACCACGGTCAGGCCTGCAAACTGAATCTCCAGGGTGAAGAGGTGTGGCTGCTGAAGCCGACCACCTACATGAACCGAAGCGGCCAGGCTGTCGCCAGTCTGGCCAACTATTTCAAGATCGAGCCCATGCAGATTCTGGTGGTACACGACGAACTGGATCTGCAACCGGGACAAGTGCGATTGAAAACCGGCGGAGGCCATGCAGGACACAATGGCCTGAGAGATATCATGAGCGTACTCGGAAAACGGGACTTCCATCGCCTGCGCATCGGTATCGACCATCCGAATGATCGGGGCGCAGTGGTCAACTATGTGCTCGGCCGCCCCTCGAAAGCCGACCGGGAGTCGATCGACCAAGCGATCGACAGTGCCATCGACGGCCTGCCGACCATCGTAAAGGGTGATCTGCAACTGGCCATGAACAGACTGCACAGCAGCCGATAGTCTCAAGCCATTTCATACACCTTTTCTACCCTTCATGGTGCGGCAAGCCGCCCCCAACGCGCTGCACTGGCTATATATTATGAAATGCTTATAATGACACTGATTGATTTCCGACTTCCAGAGTGAGTTTTTTACATGGCAAGACTAAGCAAGACAATTTGGCTGCTGATTTTCATCGCCACAGGGACAATGGCCGATGATTCCGCAAAGGAGGCGGTTGAACTGTTGCAAAAGTCGGAGGCGTTGATGCGCTCCAGCGGCACCGAGGCTGAGTATCGCATCGATATCCTGCGGCCGGAGTGGCAGCGCACCATGACCTTTCGCAGCCATGATGACCGGGAAAATCAGCGATTTCGCATGGAGATTCTTTCGCCAAGAAAAACCAAAGGCACGGTGTTCCTCAAGGTGGACAACATCCTCTCCATGTATCTGCCGAAACTGCGACGCCAGATCAACATCTCGCCCGCCATGATGCAGGACCCTTGGATGGGATCCGACTTCAATAACCAGGATCTGCTTGAAACCGAGGCCATGCTCGATGGTCACACCCACCGGATCATCGATCGTCAGGGTGAGGGAGAGACCGCGATCTATACCATAGAGTCGATTCCCAATCCGCAGACAACAGTAACCTGGAAAAAACTGGTGCGAAAGATTCGTGGTGATGGCGTACCTCTGGAGATGGCCTACCATTGTAAGCAAAAGGTAAAACGTCTGATGGTGTTTGACCAGATTGCGGAGATGGGCGGCCGAGTCATCCCCACACGTTGGACGATGAAACCCAATGACGGAGAGGGTAAAAGCACGGTGATAACCCTGCAATCGATCAAGTTCAACGTAACGCTCGACCCAAAACTCTTCACACCGATTTAAGTGCCGTATTGAGGCCGGTTGGCTGTGGCCTACAGCGGACAGAGATTGCCTCTCAACAGAGATCAGGTTACGCATGGCCGACGTAAAATCACAGCTCAACACCCATCTTGCCCGGGTGGCACTGCGTAATCTACTTGGAAACCCAAGGCGCACCCTGCTGACCTCAGGCGCCATTGCCGTTGGTCTCGCCTCATTGATCTTCTTGTGGGGATTCAATGAGGGCCTGCATCGCAATATGCTCGGCAACTTTCAGAATTCGATCATAGGCGCCTTACAAATTCACCGAAAGGGCTTTTTTCAACACCCGGACCTCTCCCTGGCCATAGATGATCCAGAGAAGATCAGTGAAACGCTGAAACAGCATGGGGTGACCCGATACAGCCAACGCCTGGACAGCTTCGGACTGGCCGCTTCAGATCACACCACCCAGGGGGTGATGTTGATCGGCATGGATCCACTGAATGAACCGAAAGTCACCGAACTGGGCAGCCGAATCGGCATTGGGCGCTTTCTACATCCGGATGACAGCTACACACTGATTCTGGGCGCCACGACCGCAAACAATCTCCAGGTCAGACTGGGGGACGAGGTGATCATGATCGGCTATGACCGATATGGCGCCATGATTGCCGAGTCGTTTACCATGGTCGGCATCATCACCAGTGGTGAAATGGGCCTCGACAGCGGCATGGCGATCACCAGCCTTTCGACGCTGCAGGAGATGGTCGACATGCAGGGACTGGTCACCACATTCGTGATCAATGTGGATGAAAGGCAACTGCCTAGTCTGACGGCTAGCCTGGACAGAGCACTAGCAGGAGCGTCGCTGGAAATCATGCCCTGGCACACCATGTTTCCGGTGATGAAAGAGTGGGTTACCCTGCATAATGGCTTTCTCTATCTGTTTCTTGGCATCGTACTGTTCATCGTCCTGGCTGGCGAGCTGAATACCCTGCTGCTCTCCATGCTGGATCGAACCCGGGAGTTCGGAATCCTGATGGCGATCGGCACAACCCGTCATCAGATCGCTTTTCTAATGGCTGTAGAAGCCGTGATGATCGGCATTATCGGCATCCTATTGGGCACGTTGCTCGGTTACCTGATCATACTGCTGACCAGTATGATCGGCATCGACCTCTCCATCCTGCTCGGCTCAACCTCCCGATTTTATGTCGACCCACTGATCTACCCCCAGCTGAAACTCGACCATCTCGGGATCACTGCCGGCGCGATATTGGCTGCATCCATCCTCTCCGGAATCTACCCGGCCTGGCGGGCCAGCCTGCTGCAACCAGTGGAGGCGATCCGCAATGGTTAGCCGATTAGGAATCCTGACCTATGTCGCACTGGCGATACGTAATCTGATACGCAACCGCCGTCGCACCACCATTACCCTACTGACCATGATCTTTGGTATCGCCACACTGACCCTGTTGAGCGCCCTTAACGATGGCTGGCTGAATCAGATGAAAACCAACTTCATCCTCAGTTTCACCGGGCATCTACAGATTCACGCCAAAGGGTTCGAGGCCTCACAAAACCTAAACGACAATATTTCCGATCCTGAAGCCATATCCCGCTTCATGGGCACCTATCCAGAGATCATCGGTTGGACTCAGCGGATCCGCACCTCAGGACTTGCTTCGGTGAGTGGCAGCAGCACCGGTGTACAGATTATGGCTGCCGACCCGGAACAGGAGACCTGGGTGACTTCCATGGATCAGAGCGTCAAAACCGGTGAGTGGCTGCGCCCGGGGATGAACAAGGATCTGTTGCTGGGTAAAACAGTGGCGCAGAATCTCGGCGCCAATCTGGGTGACCGAGTCATATTGATGACCCAGCGCCCCAGTGGTGAGATGGTCTCAGAGGTCTACTACCTGAGAGGCATTATCGAAACTGGCGCACCGCAGATTGATCGCACCCTGGCGCTGATCTCACTGAATGGGGCCCAGCAGTGGCTACAGATGAAACAGGCAGTAACCGATATTGTCATCCGAGCAGAGCATCACGATCAAACCGATACCCTCTACCGACTGTTTGTTCAGCAACTCTCTGAGCAGGTCTATGAAATCATGCCCTGGCAGGAGCTGGATCCGATGGTCAGGCAGTGGCTCGAATTCAGTGATGCCTACGGTTTGATCATTCTGTTTGTGGTAATCCTGTTGGTGTTGACAGAGATCCTAAATACCATGTTGATCTCACTTCATGAGCGCCAGAAAGAGCTGGGAGTAATGATCGCCATTGGCACTCAACCTCAGCAGATCTTTTTGATGCTGCTGATTGAAGCTGTACTGCTGATTTTTATCGGTGCGGTTTTTGGTTATCTGACCGCAAGCCTGATTGTCATGCTGCTGTCAGAGAGTGGAATCGACCTAACCGGTTACGCCAACGCCTTTGAGTTTTTCTATATGAATCCGGTGATCCACCCTCAATTGACTCAAAACTCCGCAATCAAAATCTTACTGGCCACCCTGGTGGCCGCCCTGCTCGCAGGACTCTATCCGGCATGGAAAGCCACCCGCCTCTCGATTAGCCAGGCACTTCGCATACAATAGGTGGCCCATGCCGGAAGATAACCCAACAACGATAATCCAAACCCAAGACCTACATAAGTGCTATTGGGTTGGCACCATGCCCTACCCGGCTCTACACGGTATCAATCTGCAGATTCAAAGCGGCGAGTTTACGGTACTCGCCGGACGCTCAGGCTCAGGCAAAAGCACCCTGCTGAATATTGTTGGCGGACTGGAATCGGCCGACCGGGGCCAGGTTGAGGTATTGGGCAAAAACATTCTGCAGATGGGAAACACCCAACTCACCCATTTCCGACTCACCAATATCGGATTTGTCTTCCAGGCCTACAACCTGATTCGCGTACTAAGCGCCAGAGAAAACGTCGCCTATGTCTGCCAACTGCAGGGCAAGAGCAAGCGGGAGAGCCTGGAGATTGCCAACCACTGGCTGCATGAGGTCGAGATCGGTCATCTGGGATATCGTCGCCCTGATCAGCTATCAGGCGGGCAGCAGCAACGGGTTGCGGTGGCCAGAGCATTGGCCACAGAGCCGAAGATCATCCTCGCCGATGAGCCGACAGCCAACTTGGATAGCACCACCGGCAAGCACCTGATTAAACTGATGCACAAATTGAATCAGAACCTGGGCACCACATTTCTTATCTCATCCCACGACCCGGATGTTAAGCAGGCCGCCGGTCGACTGATTAAATTGAGCGACGGCCACATCGTCAAAAAATGGGATGACAAACCACAACCTCCAATGTCGATTGAAGCAGCCTGTCCAGTGCGTAACCTACCAATTGGTGAACGGTTTCGACACTTCTTCAAACGTCGCCGTAGAGGGAAAA
The DNA here is from genome assembly GCA_037382205.1 of Candidatus Thiodiazotropha sp. GTDB lineage: Bacteria > Pseudomonadota > Gammaproteobacteria > Chromatiales > Chromatiaceae > Thiodiazotropha. The sequence continues at coordinate 3,996 of JARRQD010000086.1, read as the reverse complement.
AAGAGAAATGAAACCTTCCTATCGGTTGGCTGTGTCTAAATTCGATCGTTAGTGAGATACGGCGGTGAGTCAGCGATTTTTAATACGGCGTAAAAGCCTTCTTCATCTCTCTGAATGTCACTGCCATATTCCGCAATCGCTTTGGCCATATTTACGCGTGTATTCTGTAGTGTGAAGCGCAGTCTTCTTTCCGGCTGATATCCGAATAACTTGATTTTTCTCGATTTGCAGGCTGTTGACAAATCGACTTGTTGTATATTTCGAAAAGTACCGGTTTTTGTTTCTTGAGCAACGGATAGCATACCTTCTTGGTTGTTATTGTTGCACCGCAGATACAGAGTGAAATATGTTTCAATTTCAATCTGCATGTAGGCAACAGCCAGTATCCCCCCAAGAGCGATCCCGGCGATGGCAAGAACAATAAGATACTTCCGGTTCATTTTACGACTTCGTTCACATAAGCTACTTCATCGGAGTAGCCTTTGCTCAGCAGTTCGGCCTCAACCGGTTGCCAATTTATCGTATCCTTTACAGCAGTTTGTGCAGCGACGACCATTGATCGCATACCGTGGTAGAGTGCAATGGCAAAGCGAGCTGCATCTTTGGACGATCGTTTCGGTTTAGTTGCTGCACTCAAACGGATAGCAACGTAGGCGGCTACTACAAAGTCTTCTTGTACCGGATCTTTCCAGACAGCCCCGTATTGAGGGGGAATTATCACTGTGTAAGTTTTCATATTAAAACCAGCAGCTTGTCTGGGATTGCCGTCATACTGACTCAGCGCTTTGGCAAGGTAATTTCTTGTCAGGTATTCTTCCCAAATAGCCTTGAAATGAGCTGCGCTTTTGACATCGGTGTAAGCGGCTTGACCGAGCTGTCCGCGCCCAATGGTGTCGCCGTCTATGCCAACGCGTTCAAACACGGAAAGGCGTTTTCGTTCCGCCGCATAGATGCGAGTGATTAATGAGGGCGTAAGTTCTGACTGAATTATTGGATTGGCTTTTTTGGAGCTTTTGATCAGCCCAATTCCATAAGCCGGAGTGTTAGTAATCGGCTGAAACTGTGTATGGGTCGCAAGTTTCTTCATGGCTGCTGAGTCGTGGCTCGAATAGATGCGGGGTGACAACATGGCTAAGGCTTCAAATAACCGTAATACACCTTCGACATCCAGTGCTTGCAATTCGGCTGGCGTCGCTCCCTTGATGATGTCCTGTGCTTCGTTATCTTTGGTGCTACTGGAAGCGGCCGCGAGTCTTGATTTAATTACTGCAGTGTTGAGCGGCATCTGTCTCTCCTCTTCTAAGTTCCTTTGTTCGTGAAGTTGGGGCGCTGGTATTGACTTACAATGACATCGAGTTATCTAAGTATCAGTTGTATCAAGTGAAATGAGCTTTAATTTAACAATGTTTTCATGATTGTTCGAACGTCATTCTTCACCAGGCTAATCCTTATAATATTGGGTGTATCACGCTGAATACGCTTAGCGTGAAATAGTGCTTGGCCACTTCGGGAATTTTAGCGCTTCCATTGCACAAGTTGCACGGACTACCCTCGTGAACTGTGACATTGCCATGGTATTCGTTGAAAAGGAAGAGGCGCAGTCCTGAAATTGGCGCTGACCGCAAAGTTTCTGTGAAAGTTGATCAGCTTATGTAACAAAACATACAGAACCCACTGCCTCTGTTGCTTAACATGATACACGCTGAATGGAAGAGAAACGGGTTAGAAGTAAATGCCGCCTCTTCATATTCAAGATCGAATCCCTGATGAAGGCTTCGAAAAAGAGTGGCGTGGTGCTCGCAGTGGACCCGTTGATGTATACGCCTCTGGACGATAATTGGGTGAACGCCGGTACGCTGCAGCGGCAACTGTTAGACATGAAGGCCCTGCATGCGTCAGGTTATGGCGAGAAGGAGTTGGCTGGAAGTGGAGCGGACTTCTATGAGCGCTACAAGCCCTACATCAACGACGGCAAGACCATCAAGGCGGCACCTCACAAGATGTACGGTCCGGAAAGCAATGACCTGGTTTACCAATTGCGCAGCCATGGCATCGATACGGTCATCCTTGGCGATCTGGTGGCCAATCTGTGCGTGGATTCGCACATGCGTGTACTGATGGAAAACGGTTTCCGTGTCTATGTGGTTAAAGATGCCGTCGCAGCCCCTGGTGATGACGCCTACAATGCGGCTGTAACCAACTATGGCATGATCGCCAATGGCGTTTTGACTACCGAACAGGCGGTCAAGGCAATTGGTGGCTAAGTTGCTCAAGAAGAGGTATTCGGTAGTCGTCTGTCGCCTCCGAAACCTCTTTGCAATGATCAGTCCCTGTTCTATTTGTCACTTTTAATCTATCCACACGGTGACTGCCGCTGATGGATAATGACTGGGGTGGTATCAAAATTGCTTCACCATTCGCAAGAACAATGATCTCTTTGAGGCGACCGGTGATGAAGATATGGTCTGATTCGATCTTTACTTTGTCACCGGTATAAAACCATCCCTCTTCATCAATAGTTTCAGCCGTAGCCTTTCGATTATTCCAGTATCCCAGCATGACATTAGGTGATCGGCACAATAGCTCCTGGCGTTCACTAATTTTGATTTCAACACCAGGGAAGCGAACCCCAACAATCAATTCCAATAAATACTTCTATTCTTAAAAAAGACCCACACTCGCATTACCTTTCAATGCATGCCTTATAGCTGTATGGTGGCACCTGTTGGGCTTCGTTTCACTCACCCCAACCTACGGTTTTTTATGTATCCACGGTATCCCTTTTTCATCATGCTTCACCGAAACCGCGTGTATCTGTAAAAGCCTCAGAAAGCCCCCAACTCCCCGCTAATACACCATCTCTTATATAGCGATGAACACTCGAGTAGAGCCAATCAACAGCTCGATGTACATATTTGTGCTTTCCTTGGCTTTGGCATGATATCACTCCTTGATATCTGGTCATTTCGTTCAATCAGTCTTTAACGTTGTCAGAATTGGCTTTATGATGCAATATTTAGACTGGGTATCTTGATAGGCAATTATTACAACCTCCTTGTTGTAGTTGATGATTTCTCGAAAGACCATCACCACCCAAAATAAGATGGCAATTTTTAACGGATGTCCCCAAGCTCTCGCTTTTAAAGTTCCTTCCTGCTTGGAATTGAAGACAACTGACAATTGCTGGATTATGCGTTGAAAAACCAAAGGGGCCATTTGGCCCCTTTGGTTTTTGTGGGTGATATTTCTAGTTGCTGAGGATACTCGGTTCGTCAGCTGTTTTGTCGTCGGATTTCGCAATGGGTTCCAGAAATGCAACAACCGTATCATTGCTATTTACTTGGGCATTATCCAATGGTGTATTACCAAACTTATTTTCACCCAGTATGTTGACTCCGTGATAGACAAGTTCTTCAACAATCAATCTTCTGCCATTCGTGGCCGCGATATGTAATGCGCTATTTTTGTCCTCATCCAGGAGAGTCAGGTCACAATTTTTTCTCAATAGTAAATTGACCAAAGCAAGACGTCCAAACTCAGATGCAATGTGTAACGCACTACGACCAGCAGAGTTCTGCGCGTTGATATCCGCTCCGTTATCGATCAAGGTTTCTGCAACTTCCACATTGCCATAGCGAACTGAGAATACTAACGGTGTACCCACTATCGAGCCGCGACCACTGTTAATATCGGCGCCATTGGCCAATAAAAGTTTAACCGCCTGCTCATTATTCTTTACGCCAATTGCTGCACTAAGCAAGGGGGTAGCGCCATCAGTGGCAGTTGCATTCACATCGGCCCCTTGTGCAATCAGTTCTTGCATCATCTCCAGCATACCGTTATAAGCTGCGAGATGGAGAGGGGTACGTCCCAATTTTCCAGCAGCATTGATATTCGCACCACTTTTTATGAGATATTCTGCTGTCTCTTGATGGCCGTTATTGATTGCCATCATCAAGGGTGTAAAACCTTCATGCTGACCGGCCAGATCGTTTT
>JARRQD010000085.1:0-11019 GCA_037382205.1 Candidatus Thiodiazotropha sp. | reverse complement strand
CGGCCAATCTGTTCAACGCACAGACCCTGGAAGCGGTTTTCGACTCGGAAGCCTGATCCTCCCCAATTTTCTTTGTCGCCATCTGCTGCGATGGGTGTTTTGAAAGTAGATCTTTCGTGGTTGAAGTTGTGCAGCGGTGAAACCATTCAGATAGCCCCCTAAATGTGGAACCACCTGAAGCGTTAACTATTGACACTGTTCAGTGAGAATTAAATTTCAAGCCCGCTAAATATCCGCCAGAAAAACCGTGGAAGACGATTCGCACCACCATGTAAAATTCAATATAACAAACCAATATTTCGTTCACCGCTCTCAAGGCACTTGACACTCTTACTCCAGAAAAACAAAAATCAGAAGCTAACCAATGATTTTGATTTTTCCAGCAAGGAATAAGTTAAATTCTAGAGCTTAATATTGATCAATCTGCGTTCTATGTTAAATGCTATCGCATTGTAGTGGAGCCATCTTTGATCAAAATTCCATAACTTCATAAATTTCTCATAAGACTGGGTACGCATTTTTCCAGGATTTGCGTCATTTAAGTACACAACTTTCTTAAATTCGTCATATCCTGTCACGATACGGTAGTGCCCTCGTGATTTAGGTAGCTTCCAGTATTGATGGACAATGACTGGTATCCCATCTGAGAGATATTTTTTGACTCTTTGAAACATTCGCTTTTTCTGCTTAATCTTTTCACTCTCACTAACCGACTCGTGTTCAAGCATAATATTAACTGTTTTACCAAATCTTTTAAGAAATTCACGCATGTTTATGGTTCCAGTCCCAGGGTATTTATCCCAATCTATGGGATCGGTACTCAGAATCCCCGAGTCTTTATATCTCTTTGAAGTTGGGAACTGATTTAATAATGACCTTGCTATGTCGTACTGACTGTATTGATCAACCCCCCAATACCTGAATAACATTTCTATGGTAGCTGGACCACAAAGAGATTTCCCCTGCTTTACCAAAGGAACCTCTAACTGAACTCGGTTTTTGATGCCTGCCTCTACAGAGAGGCTAAAATAGCTTATCACTAATAGAAGAAATAATTTTTTGACCATTCTGCCTAAACTCACTCATACCAGATAAAGAGATTATCTATAAACCGACACATGAAATAACAAGATACACAATTGATTGATTAGTACACAACCATACATTACTTCAAGTTCATCAAGAAGATGACCGAATAAAAATGGCAAACCTGCGTGAGAAAACTCACAGATATAAACCTACTCTATACTCTTCATGATTTATAAATAGCCCTCCACAGCTTACAACTCCATTTGCATTCTTTGACATTAATGCTTCATTGTTTCTTTCGACAACTTAAAAAACATATCACCCCAAATATCCGCTTGGTGAAGTTAACGGCATTTTGGAACAAAAATATGATGGTGATTTTCGACATCAGTCATGAAATTATATTTATACAGATCTTGTATAAAAATTGCATTCAATTGGCTAACAAACCAAAAAGCCCAAGTAATGCGACAGAAGCAAAGAGTGAAGTAGATGGAAACCGAAATGGATTTATACCGCCCATTCGTGCCACCACTACACTAAGCAATGATAGGGCTGTATTCAAAATTGTTAAAAACACAACTAACTCAGGGCGATCAGGATGTAAAGCGACATACGAATAAGCCGTCCCCATAAGCAGTGTGTATAGGGTTGTAATGTGCCAACAGTAATAGTTCAGCCATTTCGATGCTTTCGGTAAACTCGAATTCGCCAATAATGGCGTAGCCACACGAGGCCCGCCTATAAATGTATGAACCATAAAGGTTACAACACTCATAAATGCCGCTGCCCAAAATAATGTGACCTGCATGCTTTACTCCTTATAACGCCACCAACACAGTCCAAGCGAAGCGAAGTTCAGTGCAATGCATTTTTACATTGCACGATTGTGCTTGGCTTTGTTATGGATGTTTATGCGGCCACGCTTCATTTACTATTGCCCACCGCTCATGATCACGCCAGCCTTGATTGCCAACATTTAAGTAATTTTTAGAGTACCCTTCTTTGATGAAGCCACTTTTTGCTAATAATCTAATTGAAGATATATTTTCTGGCTGTACATTAGCTTCTAAGCGATGCAGATTTAAATCTGTGAACGCATAATCTTTTGGCTCAAACGTCCAAGGCTGATGGATAGAAACACTTCGTTTGTAACACTGCCTAATCTCCTTCTCATCATCTTTAGTCGGTTTCCTTAAAAATAGCATGAGATGTTGTCACTAAGATTCATAACGGTTAACTTCACCCGACTGCGTAAGGTGCGACTGAAGTAAATCGGGTGCCAGCTTTGTTATGGGAGATTTCTTCATTTTACTAATTCATACAGTCTATATCTCACCATTTTGATGACGAGTTCTTTCGGAATGGGTTTGCTTAAAGGAAATTGCACTGAACCCTTTACATATTCTTGATTACCCCTAAACCTCAGCAAGCTTGAGTTACCATCCCACGTTCTGCTTGGTAATACCTACATTTGGATAGGAAGAGTCCCCATAACTGATCACACACACATGTCCTGAGTGGCTTCGATATTGGTTTTAAGGGCGCCGCAGTCAGCGCTTCTGCCATTCGTAATTGTCTACCTATCGGAAAAACCCAGTTTCGCCCTCCTGGGTGAGTCACTTTTCTTTTCTCGCCAAAAGAAAAGTAACCAAAAGAAAGGGCGCCCGACAGTCACGCCCCTGCGGGTACGCTGCGATGCTCACAAAAACCGGCACGCCTGGAACTCGCTGCGCTCAAACAACCAGGCTTGCTAATCGCGTTTTCCACCTTCAACCAAAGCAAAGACTGGAATACTGTAATTCATGATCTGATCACATAAGAGTTGATTATGTAGACGGTTCAACAAATGCATTCTAACAACAGAATACCGAAGCCTACACTTCAAACATTATGAATTGCTCATCCCACGATAATCTCGACCTTTATCGAGTCTTAACATCCCATTTTTAAACCACTGTTTAATACGACCACTATTCGACTAGACCTCACAACGTATATATCTATTAAGCACCTGTTACTAGGAGACTACTTTGCAGTTAAGTGTAGATTCTGACTAGGGAGTGGACTATTTCCATATTCCGCTTCATTAATACGCGCAAACCATTCCCTGCAAAGCACACTTGAATCTGCTTAGGCTAGCTCTCTTTATAAGCAAAAATACCAGCGTTGATGACCATTGTCTGGCTGAATAGCGTTGTTTTATTCATCTCCGAAACTGGTTCCCACCCGCTTGGCACTGATTACCCAGGGGTGATCGGATGGCACCAGTTTTTTGTACCCAGCCACATCCACCAGAGGCACAGGAACGGCCTGATCCCCTCTGGAGGCAACCATTACCCCATAACGCTCCTCGGCAATCAGATCGACACAGGCAGTACCCAGCCGGGTGGCCAGCAGCCGGTCGGCGGCTGAGGGGGTGCCCCCCCGTTGCAGATAGCCGAGAATGGTCACTCGGGACTCCAATCCGGTAAGCTCTTCCAACTGGCGTGAAAGGGTGACCGTGTGGTTCGCGTATCGGGACTCCAATTCGTTGAGTTCAGCCTTCAGCTGCTTGCGCTCTTTCTTATCGCTTGCCTTCTGCTTTTTCTCTCTCAGCTCATGCACCACTTCTGACACGCCTTTAGGCAGCGCACCCTCCGCTACGGCCACAATACTGAATGGCTTTCCGCCAACGGCACGCCCCCGTATCGCCTCGGCAACTGTTTCTATGTCATAAGGAATTTCCGGCAACAGAATCACATCCGCGCCACCGGCGAGCCCCGATCCAAGCGCCAACCAACCGGCACGATGCCCCATGATTTCAACCACAATGATACGGTGGTGGCTGTGGGCGGTGCTGTGCAGACGATCAATGGCGTCGGTAGCGATGCCAAGGGCGGTATCAAAACCGAAGGTGATATCGGTATGGGCAACGTCGTTATCGATCGTCTTCGGCAGGGTAATCACATTCAGACCCTTCTCCAGCAGCTGCAGGGCGTTCTTCTGGGTGCCGCCACCACCGATACAGACCAGCGCATCCAGATGGTGGGCCTGGTAGTTCTCCACGATCACATCGGTCATATCCTGGCGTTTGCCGTTGAAATACATTCGATGGGGCTTTTCCCGACTGGTACCGAGGATGGTGCCACCTTGTGTGAGAATGCCTGACAATCCGGCTCGGTCCAGGCGCATGGTGCGATTTTCAACCAGACCGCGGAATCCATCCCTGATACCGATAACCTCCATATCGTAGACACCCTGCGCCGCTTTGCCGACGCCACGGATGGCTGCGTTCAAACCCGGAGTATCACCACCGGAGGTTAGAATACCGATATGCTTGGCCATGAAAGCTCCTGCTGCTGTAACTTTTCAGCCTAGTTTACATGCTTAGCAGTATCATGAAAGGGAAAATAGAGGGTGCAAAGCCTCACTCAAGCCAGCGAATCGAGCTAGGGTGTCGAATCCTCACTCTCTGTTCACCTTTTCGCTGGTAGAGCCAGCCCCTGACTTCAAGCTTGCGGCCAACCACTGTTTTGGGATTATCGATCTGGAATGCATCCCAATCTTTCCAGGTGATACGCAACGCCAGGCCGCCCTCAAGGTTCATCCAAAGTGCGCTTCGGCTTTCGCCAACCCGCACGATATGCCCATAGAGATGGTGAAAGCCGGTTTCATCACCACTCAGACCACTGGCGGGACTCGGAGAGCGCTTCCAGATCCCGAGTTGCTTACGCCTAGCCTGGGATTCAGCTGCAAAATAGCACCCATTATTCTTCAGGTTGGGTGGTACGGCGATCGCCCAGCCTACGCCTTGGCGTAGCAATTGGGCCGCTATACTTTTTTGGTTCTTACCGGACAGATGTACCAGCTGCCGACCATATCTGTCCCTCGGCTCTACCCCAGGACAGACTGACAGCTCCCCACCACTCTCCCGGACAAGCCGCTGAAGCAGGGATTTCGCTGCCTGAGCGCCAACCTGGCCCGGTTTGCCCCAATGACCTAACTCAGGGGTATTGATGCCGATCAGGCGTAACTTTTCACCTGAACGCAGCCACACTGTATCGCCGTCGATCACTCGCTCAACGATTTGCGGGGCTGTGCTGCAGGGCTGACACTCAGAGGCGGTCAAGCTGACCGGCTGTATCAGTAAGCTCAATAACAGGACAAACAAAAAGGCCCCGCACTGCGGAGCCTTTTTGATAGTTTGCAAGGCCATTGGCTGTTGCGTCTTGTCGACGCAGCAATCGCCCAATGACTTAGCGGCTGTATTTTTTGCGGAACTTGTCAACTCGGCCAGCGGTATCCACCATCTTCTGCTTACCGGTATAGAACGGATGGCATGAAGAACATACCTCAATGTGCATCTCATCCTGGCCCAATGTGGATCGGGTGACAATTTCGTTGCCGCAACTGCATACGACTTTGATTTCCTCGTATTGAGGATGAATGTCCGGTTTCATGACTGACTCACTCGTGAGAAATTAGCAATGATTCTGCCCATACGACAGATAAGGCGCGGAATAATAGGCTAAGACGAGCCATAAGGCAAGTACTCATCCTAAATTACAGGACCAGAAGCTGTGTTAATTTCAGTTGGAGCCTATGGGAAACTCCACAATCTTGCAGCTGGCGCCCCTTTTTTGGCCTATTTCCGCTGATGAGTCGATGCCGCGCAGGTAGCTCAGCATACCTCCAGGCCCGACCATATTTTCCCACATCAGGCCCGATATCCGCATACAGGCACTGAGGGGGGAGCGGTTTCTACGCTCCTGATCGAGACGCCACTGGAGTCGGCGCATGTGCAACTGACGCTCATCGGGCAGAGTCGCAATGTAAGTATCAATGGTTTTTTGACGCACAGCTTCGAATTTCACCGGGTCCCTCTCGGCCAATTTAAGCAAATGGTCGAAATCTAGATCAGTGTGGCTCATTTGGTATTACTCTGGCGTCTTCATTAGTAAAACTATCACACTAATTGAGCAGTGTCTCAGATGATAATTCCCAAATTTTCTCCTTTTTTGATCTAAAAGTGAGAATAATTTCTCACAATATCAATAAAATAGGGCGGCAAACGCCTTAACGCCAACTATTTGACCACTCATCCTCTCAGATTTTTTCCTGAGGAGAGATCGACTGCCTGCACGATCCGATCCAGTCGCACCGCAACCTCTTCGCCAGTCCGATCGTGAATGATCAGATACTCCCCACCATTACGAGTGATCACATCGACTGGCAGAACCCTCGCTTGATGAAGCGCTCCCAATGCATCTCGCCAGCTGAGGTCAAGCTGGGTGCGAGTCATTACGGCATACTGATAGGATTCGTGCAGACCACAGGCAATTGGCTGATAGGATTCACACACTTCGACGATCCTTTAAAAATGGCAATTGAAATTTGCTATGATGCCCTTAAACTATTTAGTAGTTAAGGGATTATTCTCGAGTTAGAGCGCAGGAACATGCCAAATATTCAAAAACAGATCGAAACCCTGAAGGCCGAAATCACCCGCCTTGAGAAAGAACAGCAGAGAGCTCAACAGCAAGAACAGGCTCTCAATGAAGTAAGCACAAAAATCACTTCGATCCTCAAGGAGGGTGGTGTCAGCTTCGAATCTTACATCACTCATCACAGCAAAAGGATTAGCAAAATCCTATCCAAACTTGAATCGAAAAATAGCGCCAAGACCACTGCACCAGCAAAAAAAGCGGTGAAAACCCGTAGCGCCAATAAATCTCGTAAAGCCAATAAGCCAACCATCACGGTGAAGATTCCCGCTGGTCGTTACAGCAAGCTGCCGACCCAGCCGGAGATGGTCTTCGAGGTAAAAGAGAAAGGTCCACGCCCAAAAGCTCTAAAGGCCTATGCTGAAGAGGTGGGATTGGAGACTTTTCTCGATCAGTGCCGCCTGAATTAACTGGCAGTAACACCTCACGCTGATCAGTGGACGGCTCCAGGGGCGAGACCCGGCCCGTCGGATAGGATCAATGGCATCGGTTGCACCACCCCATAACCCTGAGCATAGTCCACTCCGATGTCGATAAGCTGCTCGAGTGTCTGGTCATCTTCCACATATTCGGCAATGGTCTGCAGTCCCATCAAGTGGCCGATATGGTTTATCGATTCGACCATTGCCCGGTCGATTGGATCATTCAGCATGTTACGCACAAAACTACCGTCGATCTTTAAATAGTCGACCGGCAGATGCTTCAAGTAGGCGAAGGATGACATCCCGGTACCAAAATCGTCCAGCGCAAAGCGAAAGCCCCGGCGCTTTAACAGACTGATAAAACGAGCCGCCTGATCGAGTCGACTGACCACGGCTGTCTCAGTGATTTCGAAGCAGATCTTTTCCGCTGGCAGGGCATAATAGCGTAACTGCTCCAGGATATATTCATGCAAGGTGGACTCGCCCAGGGACTGCCCTGACAGATTGATTGCACAAAGGCTCAGCTCCTCAAGACGATCTCTGTTCTTCGACAACCATCTGAATGCCTCACCGATCACCCACCGATCCACACTGTGCATGATGTTGTATCGCTCTGCGGCCGGAATGAAGGCACTCGGCATGATCATTGTACCCTCTTCATCCTGCATGCGTAGCAGAAGCTCAATATGCTCCTCACCAATCGCGCGGCTGTTCAAAGACATGATGGGTTGCTGGAGCAGTGAGAAGCGCCGTTGATCGATGGCACTCTCTATCTTTGTCACCAAGCGCATCTCGACTTGCTGACGATTGATCTCTTCGTCATAGGGCTGATAGACGTGGATCCGATTCCGTCCCATATCTTTTGCGACATAACAGGCAGCATCCGCAGCACTGAGCGCATTGTGCGGGCTCTCTGTGTTCGGCCCAATGGCCACAATGCCGATACTCACACCCGTGGTGAAATTACGCCCTTCCCATGAAAACCTGAAGGCTTTAACCGAACTGTTGATCAAATTGGCCATTTGGGTGGCTTGCTGCAGATCCTGGTTCTCCATCAGCAGACCGAATTCGTCCCCACCCAAGCGGGCCAGCACATCATTCTCCCCGATTGTCCGCTGTAAGCGATGAGCAAGTTGGCGCAGCATCATATCTCCCGCTACATGACCGCAGGTGTCGTTAACCAGCTTGAATTGATCCAGATCCATGTAGAGCAACACATGGAACGCCTCATGCTCCTGGGAGTCGGCAAAGGCCTGCCTCAAGCGCTGGTCAAAAGCGTGCCGGTTGAGCAGATGGGTGAGCGAGTCATGAGTCGCCAGAAATCGCATCTCCCGCATCATTGAGCGACTGGATGTGACATCACGAAAGACCGTTACCGATCCTTTAAACTGCCGCTGCTCCATGATTGGGTAGGTTGAATATTCGACTGGAAAAAGGGTTTCATTCTGCCGCTGAAAAGACTCATCCTTAACCCTCACAGGGTCACCCTGAACAACCACCCAACTGTTGAATGACAGACCTGTCTCATCGAACATTCGCACCCTTTGATGGATCGGCTTGTGAATCAACTCCTTTTGGGTATAACCAAGCATCTCAGCCCCAGCCTTGTTGATGAAAGTGCACAGGTCACTTTCATCTACGCCGAATATTCCCTCACCGGTCGACTCCAACAACATCGACAACTGATTATTCACTTCTGCCAATTGTTTCGAAGACTCTTCCAGTGAGTCATGGGCGGCTTGGTGGGCCTGACTCCGCTGATGGTTCTCAATGGCGAAGGCAAAGTTTCTGGCCATCTCTTCCAGCAAGTTATGAATCGTTTGGCTAAAACAGTCCGTACCATCGGCATAGAGTGTGAAGGCGGCCAGCACATCTTGATTCACCACCACTGGAAAAACCGCCACTGACTGTCCGCCACTGAGTTGTGCCAAACGATGCCATGTAGTCTTCCCTGCATGCGGATCGATCTTCTCGATCACTGAAGCACACTTACCATAAACCGCTGTTGCCAATGGGCTGTCACCCTCAGGATCAGTCAGGTCTAGATCGAATTTACAGATCTTAAGCTGTTCTTTTGGGATACCGGCACAGGCGATCGGATGCAGTAGCTTGGCCTCAATATCCACCTCACCAACCCAGGCAGCCGTAAATCCACCGTTATTAACGGCAATCTCACAGGCGCGTTCAAACATGACCAGTGGGGTGGGATTGCGTAACACCATCTTGATGGTCTCAGAGAGTGCGGCATAGATCCGCTTTTGTTGATTGATGGTCCTCTGATACTGATAGTTATCACTCACTAACTGACGCAAAGCCCGATTGAGTGGAGCCAGCTCACCCTCAACTGGCAAACGCGTAACCGCCAGATAATTGCCTTCTGTGAGTGAGAGTGCAACCTCCTGGTATTTCAGCAGAGGGGATTCCCGGCGCTCTTTCAAAGCACGGAGCAATAGCAAAAGACCTACAATAAAAAGCCCAGCCATGAGCAGACCAGGGCTCTGTTGTATACCGATCAGAGACTCTGGAAGATAGCGCACCTTGGCAGAAGCCACGGCGGACTGGAGTTGCGGCTTGGGAAGCTGAGACAATCTGTCAGCATTGGGCCGTAAATCAGCTTTGACCTGCTGGAGACCCGCTGTCAGCAACACGACAGCCAATAGAGCTGAAATCAAGACTACAACTTTGAGAATCAGTTGCATTAATCAGCCACAGCGCTCAGTGAGCGAAGGCGCCTCCCAAAACCATTGACTGGAATCTGGTCTTAACACGGGCTCGAATGAGCACGAATCGACCCTCTGTCGAAACCGATAAGCTAGGGTTTCGTCATGCTCCCTGCATATCAGCTCGCGTATCCAGATTAGACGAGAGGTATCAACTGTCTCCTGGTGTTGCCACCTACCCCAACTTAAGGGATAGACCTATAAATCTAATATCTTAGGAGACTTTGGTCAAATAATTATTAAGAAACGCTCTTAACTTGAAAAAAGCTCTACCAAATCGTTTAGGAATCTCTGCCCCAAACGAGTGGCGCAGATTCTCTGCTCAATCGGCTCTAATAATCCCTTCTCTACCGCTTCAACCACTGGCTTCTCGATCTCAACAAGGTTGATCCCTGTGTAGGCCTCCAACAGCGCCAGTTCCACCCCATCAAGCAGGCGCAAAGCATTCATCATAAACTCCAACAACAAATCCTGCCGACTAAGTTGCCGCTGCCCTTGGATAAAGGCTGAGTTTTTTTGCGCCGCAAGATAGGCCTCAGGATGACGCTGCTTCCAGGTACGGATCACCCGGCCGTCTGCCAGGCTCAATTTGCCATGCGCCCCAGCACCGATACCCAGATAGTCGCCAAACTTCCAATAGTTCTTATTATGCCGGCACTCGCTGCCCTGACGGGCATAGGCGGAGATTTCATAACGTTTGAATCCAGCCTTGGCGAGCTGCTCTATCCCCCGCTGTTGCATCAGCCACAGCTGATCCTCATCGGGCACTGCTGGCGGAGCATGATGAAAAGGGGTATTCGGCTCCAAGGTCAACTGGTAGTAAGAGAGGTGCTCACTGTTGAGCTCAAGTGCTTTCGTCAGATCGAGTTCCGCCATCTCCGGAGTCTGCTCTGGCAGGCCGAACATCAGGTCGATATTAATATTATCGAAGCCTGCCTTTGTTGCCTGAGCAAAGGCATCCAGCGCTTCCTGATCAGAGTGAATTCGGCCTAATGCTTGTAGCATCTGAAGCTGTAGACTTTGAAAACCTAAGGAGAGCCGGTTAATCCCTGCCTGTCGATAACCAGCAAAGGAACCAGCCTCGACCGCCCCGGGATTGGCTTCCAAGGTAATCTCAATAGACTCTGCAAATGCAACCCGCTGAGCAATCCCCTGCAACAATCGTTCTATTGCTTCGGAAGAAACCAGACTTGGGGTGCCGCCGCCGATAAAAATCGAAGCGAGTTGACGGCCATCAATCTGCTTACAATCAATACTTAGGTCATGCAGCAAGGCGTCCACATAGGCCTGTTCAGGAATCGCTTGCTGAATCGCATGGGAGTTGAAATCGCAATAGGGACACTTGCGTAGACACCAAGGAAC
>JARRQD010000084.1:0-18394 GCA_037382205.1 Candidatus Thiodiazotropha sp. | reverse complement strand
GCGCCGTGCAGGGATGCACAAGTGTCGCGGGCACATGGATGTGCAGGAGCGACCCTTGCCCTGCACCACCACAAGCGCACCCTTCACGCTGTCCAACTGATCTTTTTAGGTTCAATATGACAAGATATAAGTCTGCCTATTGTTAAGGATTCTAATCTGGTGTTTTTGGGTCGGGAAAATAAATAATCATCCAAAGATTGCGCTGGATTTTGTCCCGGATTCTAGGCACACAAAGGGGAACATAGCCGCTCTACGTGACCCTTTGTGCAACAACCAAGCCGGGGCAAAAGACAAGCAAGATTGGATGATTATTTATTTCCCCGGTCCTTAATCTCTTGCTGATTGCTTGCCAAGCTGGTTACACAATCAATTAGGTTTAGAGTCTATCCTTTGAAGCTGTTGTTTCATCTCCAGGGCTCGGGCTTTGTAACCAGGCGCGAGCGTGTGGTTAGGATCGAGTTCCAATATCTTATTCCAAAATTCGATTGCTTTATCCAGCTCCTGTCTGCGAAACAGTTGCATTGCTTGACGATGGTAGCTGTCAGTGATCAGATTTCTGACCCTGACTTGAGATGTCTTTGCTGTCAGATTATCGGGATCATAGGTCAATACCTGACCATAGGTACGATAGGCGGCCTGATGCTCGCCTTCTCGCTCTTCATTCTGTCCTTTCTGCAGGAGTTTGCGGGCCTCTATTTTATCTTCTACATAGATCAGCTGATTAATGGCGTTGTTATCAGAGGCGTCGAGGATGATGAGCTTCTCCAAGGTCACTCTGGCATCTTCAAGTCTATCCTTATTGATTAACTGATTTGCATATTCCCTGTAGTAGCTTGCTAACTGAGTAGGGATTTCAGTTGTTTCGGAATAGTTGTTCGTTTCGCTTTCCAGTAGATAAATGGCGGCCGGTAAGTCATTGTCGGCATACAACTGCCTGGCTGATCTGAGTACCTCTTCATGACTTGGTGTGGATTCAGCGGCTGTGGTTTCTGCCTCTTCAGGTACCTCTACAGGTGCTTCTACAGGCTGAATTTGAACTTCACTCTCCTCTAGCTGAGTCGCTTCTGAGACTGGCTCATCTTCGATAATCGCTGCTGGTTCGACATATTCTGCCGACTCTGTTCCAGAGTCGGCGGGGGTGAGAACTTCAGGTTCTGCTCTCTCTGGTTTAGCCGGCAAAGCTTCAGCCGGACTCTTTTTTGCTACAGGTTTTGCCTTGGTTTTCACCCTTTCAGGCATAACACCAGGTACCCGGATACGTTGCCCTGGGGCTAGTTTGCTGGGATTATCCAGTTTGTTGTATCTGGCTAGGATGACAAATTTATAGGGATCGTTAAGAAAGTTCTTAGCGATCAGTGATAGTGAATCACCGGGTTGTACATCATAAAAAAAGTTTTTCAGCCCAAGGTAGTCGATTGGATCGGCATCCATCTGATTGAGTAAATGGTTGGCTCGACGGTGCTCTGGATCATCCTGTAGCGCCCAGGTAAGTTGATTCCGTGCGCTGTCGTAATCGCCATGTTGAAGTGCTTGCAAGGCTACACGTACCCGCTCATTGGGAGACAATGAGTCGGTTGGTGGTGGTATTGTCTCTTCGACTGGCTCCACTTCCACCGCCTCAGGCGGTGCTTCTTTTTTTGGCTCTGTCAACTGACAGGCGTTCAAGGTAACTATAGAAATAATAATAATTAGGAATTTGCAGAAATCCCGAAAGCTGATTACTTCATTCACTTCTTAGCTTCCTTTTGCTTATATAAAAGAGTAGCTGGGCTTTCATGTCGATCAATATAGCAGATTACACTTCATAGTTTTGCTGGTTTTGCACAGCTTTCGCTTGCACCATGACCAGCGTAACGTTATCTCTGGCACCTCTGTCCATTGCCAGGCTGATGAGTTGTTGAATTGCATCCTGGAAGCTGTAACGTTCTAGAATTTCAGCGATTTCTTCGTCCTTAACCTCTTTGTTCAAACCATCACTGCAGAGTAAAAACAGATCTCCATCACAGGGTTCTACCATTTCCGCATCCAGCTCAAGTGTTTCAGCAGCGCCTACGGCTCGGGTGATGTAGTTGGCGATGGAGGATTGTTCTGCTTGATCTGTCGTTACCAGTCCCTGCTCGATCATCTCTTCGATCTGGCTGTGATCTCGGCTGAGTTGTTTTAGATTGCCTCGGCGATAGAGATAGATGCGACTGTCACCGGCCCACTGGTAGATGCAATAGCCATCGTAAGCCAGCAGGGTGACCACCGTTGAGCCGATGATCTCACCACCTCGTTGATGGGATTCCAATAGCAGGTGTTGATTAACCTGATGCAGGCATTGCTCGACATTTCCCGCCAGTTCGCCCAACGAATTGCCAGGGGAGACTGACTTAAGCTCACTCACAATCATTCCCGAGGCCAGATCCCCAGCAGCATGTCCGCCCATGCCATCAGCAACCACCCAGATTCCCAGATCGGCACGATCCAGGCAGGCGTCTTCATTGATACTGCGTACTTTGCCTTTGTCCGTTAAATGAGCAGAGACGAAATAGAATCGATTCAGGGTCATAAGGACTCTGGCGTTTCCGCTGTTGCGAAACCCATGCTGTAGGCACCGGTTTCAATCTCTTCCCAACCATGCTCGATCCAGGCACCATCAATCAAGGCGCTGGCGCCTCTGATTTGTGGTAGACCCTGGCAAATCAACAACGAAGGGGAGATCCGTTCTGATCCTTGGGTCCACCAGATGCTGTAGGCAAATAGGAGTTTCTTCAACAGGTGTGGCATGAATCGGGGATAGAGACCGCGCAGCGCGGACTGCTCTTGCAGCTGTGCATGCCAGGCATTATTGAGCGGGGTAGTGGGGGCCTCTGATAGTGCCAACGCTTCATGTTCCGCCGTTGGAGTGCCGAGTTGCTGCAGTTGTTGTTCCAGCGCTTCCATCTGAAAGTCATCTTCCAGACAGGAGAGGGCAAGCTCCTCCAGGCGGGCAAACCAACTCTCCGACTCTTCCATAAAGAGGAACAGATTGAACTTGGGATCGAGTTTTGCTGCCAGGGTAAACGGATAGTAGCGACCAACACGGTCGACACTGGGCATCATAATCCCTGCCCATCCCTGTTCGCCGCAGATGCCGGGCGAGAGGGCGAAACGCCACATCGGGCTGGTCAAATAGTTATCGAGCCAGAAGTCGCCCAGCTGTTCACGGCTATTGGCGATGGCCTCTTGCATCCAGGTCTCCCAGGGGGCGATAAAGCCCCGGGGTAACCGGCGGGTGACAAAATCCCCGAGTGAAGGGATTTTACCGTAGAGGCCAGGAAAGTCCTCGTTTTGCATTGTGTTTAAAGTCTGTTCGGACACCGGAAGTCTGCCAATTCTTTTAATTGAAATGGATTGAGTGCACCACTGGCGCGCAGTGCAAAACGGGATTGTCGGCCGCCAACATCAAAGGTGATATTGATGGTCTCTGGGGTACTGGTGGCTTCTATTTTTGCCTGATCGATCATGCGGAACCAACCCCAGGGGCCATCCTCCGTCAGACCGGAAGGCTTATTCCCGGCGGGGGGCGCAAGCAGGATCTTGGCGTCGCTGATACCGGAATCGTCTGGCCAGGTGAGTCGGTTCCAGCGGGTTGGGCCATGGTTGTATCGGACTCGCTGCTGATTGATCAGCAGGGTGATCTGAGTGATGGTGGTATCCATGCTCAACGGTTTGATTTCGAAGTTTATCTTCGGCTCTGGGCTGCCACCGCTGAAGAAAGCATCACGGATAACCGCCGCCCGCTGAAACTGACGCAGGGTGCTGGTGGGGATACCGAGTGTTTTGTTGCCAGCCGCATTCCAACGCCAAACTCGGCGTGAGGTATCGACAAAATCGATCAGATAGGTATTGAAGAAGTTCTCCATCATCCCACCAGGACCGAAGAAGCGGCCGAAGTCGCTGATGGTGGCTTCTCGAACACTGCTGCGCTCCAACGGATAACGGCCGGCCAGACTGCGCTGACAGAAGGGCAATAGCTGGGTGTTCCAGACCGAGTTGAGATGGCTTCTGACCCCTGAAACAGTCAGATTGGAACTGCCATCCGCTACGCTATTGATCATCTCAGCCAGTGGACCGGGTTGGCGTTTCGCCTCCAGTTTGAGACGACCGATGACACCACCAGAGGCAGGATCTCGCGCCGCATTGAACGCCTGACTCGACTGATTACCGGCCGAGGCGATGGAGTTCATATGGGCATAGAGTTCGTTGAGCATCTCCAGGGTTCTATCAAGTGGAGCCTGCTCACCTTCCTGGGCATTGATCATTCGATTCAGGTTGGCAAAATGTTGATCCACCGGAGTGCTCAACAGTTGCTTATCAGACTCCTGCTGGTTGCTCTCATTCGTCGCGACCTGCAGAATTGAGGCTAATTTCCGGGTAATACCTGTACCGTGCTCAGCCGCTAGCTCGGCCGCTTTTTGGGCACCACCCGGCAGACGAGAGAGTGTGGTCTGCTGTTGAACTAGCTTGAGATAACGGCGCAGTGGCGAGGTGGGTCCAGAAAGCACGTTTAACACTTCAACCGCCTGGCTCATGCTGTTGAACGGTTTTACCCGAATATCGGCCAGTTGCTGCTCCCAGACGCGGATATACTCCGCATAGTAGAGATCCTTGACTCGGTTGCTCAATCTGGCCAGGTCGGTCTTGCCAATGATCTTCTCTAGGTCTGGGCCGAGTATCCACTTCTCTTCGAGCAACTTGTTGGCGATTGACAAGTGGTCTTTAAGAAACAGTTTGTGATAGCCCTCATAGGTAAACAGACTGGGAATCTCCTTATCCAGCGGTTCGCCTGAGCGTCGACTGAAGACCAGTTCTGCATCGGCGCCGATCTGTTGCGTTAGACGCAATGCGGGCACTGATCCGCCAGCCGTAGTGCGTTTCATGCGGTTATAGACCCGCTCAGCGAGGGGCACCCGCAGCAGGTCATTGCGTACCCGTGTAATCAGCGCTTCATCCAAGGGGATGGTGGGCGGCATGGGCATTTGTGTGAGCAGAGCATCCAAATGGGTCGACAGGGCTTGACGGGCCTGGGCGTTTTCCCCGCCCGGTAAGTTTAACTGCCACTGCAACAACATCCAGGCCTTCACCGTTTCGGCATCGTAATGTTCTTTGTCATTGAACATCAGATAGACCTTAAGCGCCTCATAGAGGTAGTCCGGGTTGTTACCCCGCTGATTCAGTTGATCTTCCAGGCTAAGAATAATGCGTGGCAGGAAGACGTTTTTCAGGCTGTTGCGGTAGGCATTGATTGCTTCGCTGCCCAGCTTATCGCCTTGGTAGAGCCCCAGTCCCATCAACCAGGGGATTTCATTATCTTGATCCTCATAGCCCCCTGGAATTTTTCGCACCATCTCCAGTGCGGGCACCACATTGGTCAATGCCAGATCGTCGGCGGCTATTCGATTGACGCTTTGGTCAGCGGCATTGGCCTGTATGGCGACCTGTTCGATATAGCTTTGATTGCGGCTGTAGCTGGTGAACCAGGCGATACCTGCCAACAACGCCATGGAGATCGCCCCTACATAGGCAATGCGCTGCAGCCAGGCCCGTCGTCTCTCGACCCGCGTATTGATCCCGGCCAGGTGGGATTCGGCGAAGATCAGATCTTTAAACAGTCGATTGATGAAGAAGCTGCGACCCGTGCCGGAAAAGGCCGGGGCAATCTGGCGGTTAAGTCCAAACTCCTGAGCCATGGAGCCGAGCAGACGGTCGATGGGGGTGCCTTCCTGAGTACCACTGGTGAAGTAGACGCCCCTGACCATTGGTGTCTCCTGAAAACGGTTCTCGCTGAAGGCCTCCTGAAGAAAAGTCTCTGCCGCTTCACGCAGGGCGCTGAACTGTTGCGGAAATGAATAGATAAGAATACGCCGTTTGACATCTCGTTCTTGCTCAAGTCGATCCATCAGACGGGCATCGATACGTTGTTCAAGGGCTTTGAACTCATCCTTGAAGTGATTGATGACATCATCCTGACTCTCTTTCTCATTGAGCGGAAAGGTCATTCCCCAGACCTGGTTACGTTCGTCACGACTCAGGTTTTCGAAATACTCATTGAAACCCGCCAGCAGGTCACATTTCGTGAACAGCACATAGATCGGAAAGCGGATACCGAAGTGGTCGATCAGTTCTTTAACCCGCAGGCGAATCGCCCTGGCATGATTGATCCGTTCGATGTCGGTTAGCTGCAGAATGTCCTCAACACTGATCGCCACCAGGGCGCCATTGATCGGGCGACGTTTGCGGTGTTTCTTCAGCAGATCGAGAAAGCCCATCCAGGCGGCCCGGTCCACCTCTTCATAACTGTCCTGGGTGGTGTAGCGGCCTGCGGTATCGAGCAGTACGGCATCATCCGTGAACCACCAGTCACAATTACGGGTTCCACCGATACCCTGTACCGCATCGTTGCCCAGCTTGTCCGCCAGTGGAAAGTGTAATCCCGAGTTGAGCAGGGCAGTGGTTTTACCGCTTCCCGGTGGGCCGATGAACATATACCAGGGGAGTTGATAGAGATATTGGCGATCCTGATTGCCACCCAATTTCGACTCTTTGAGAATGCGGATGGCATCGTCCAGACGCTGTCCCAGAATCTGCACCTCTTCTGCCGATTCTTGAGTCGATAACGAGGTCTGCTCTTTTTGCCCGACCACCGACTCGAGCATTTGCTGGTTTTTCTTGCGCGCGGCAAATAGCCGCCTGGCCTGATTGGCAACCCACAGCAGAATGATTACTCCGATGGTAACCAGCCTGGCCATGGGCGAGGCTAGGGGTTCACTACCGGCAAAGGCAAACAGGGGACCGATCAGCCAGATGATCACCGAGATGGCGATCAGTCCCAGGATGGCGATAAACCAGCGGTTTTTTATGATTCTCAATATTGCCTGCATGGTGTACGCAATACCTATTGTTTTATAAGAGTGATCTCCACACGTCTGTTACGTGCGCGTCCCTCTTTTGTGTCATTGGATGCCAGGGGCTCGGTCGAACCACGCCCTTCGCTCTGAATTCTTGCTGGTTGCGTTAAATCCTGCGCCAGTAATTTCGCCACCGAGTCAGCTCGCGCCCTTGAGAGGTGCCAGTTGGAGGGGTAGCGAAGACTGCGAATGGGCATGTTGTCCGTGTGACCCACCACGACGATATCACCTTCGAGTTTGTCCATGGCAGCGGCAATACGATTCAACAATGGCAGGAATTGGCTGTTGACCGATACTTTACCGGAAGCGAATAGGCCATCTCCAGCAATCCTCACTGTGCCCTCAAGATGGTTCTCTGTGACACTCACCAGACCCTGAGTGATCTCATTGGCGAGCAGCGCTCTGAGTGTAAGCTCTGGTTTCGGCGGTGATGGTGGTGGCGGTGGTGGGGTGCGTTCAACAACCGTCTGTACATTACGGGCAATGTTGTGCAGTTCGGCATGTACCGGATCGGATTTGACGTTAAGGCTGAGACTGAATCCGGAGAACATCAGCATCAGTACCACACCGGAGATCGCCACCACGACCCAAAGTGGCACATACTGTACCAGGGCATTCTGTTTCAGCGGTTCACCCTGCCAGTGTCCGGAGAGATCCCTTTCATACTCATCCCGGTGGTTGCGTAGGGTGCGGAACAGATTGTCCTTCAGGGTCTGTAGTTGTGCATAACCATCCGGGAGAGGACGATAGCGGCCTTCAAACCCGAACGACAGGCAGACATACATCAGCTCGAGTAGATCGAGATTCTTGGCGGGATTCTGCAGCAGTTTCTGCAACAGCTGAAAGAACTTTTCACCGCCCCAGGCCTCTTTATGCAGGGTGACCAATAGGCTTTGATCGCGCCAGATGCTCTGATTGCCCCAGGGGGTGGTGAGAACCAACTCGTCGGTTACCGTACAGAGTACATAACGAGCCCAGAAGGTGGTCTCTTGTTCTACGCCCAGATTCTGGGCCTGAGTTTCGAAGGCCCGGATCTTGTCGATAATGGAATTCTTCAGAGAGACCGGATCCGAGTGAGAAGGGGTGTCGCGCAACCGGCCCATCATCGACAGCAGAGAGGAGGCGGCGACCTCAAGCTTATTCGCCCCATGTCGCATCGGCAGACTCGGCGCCGGACCGCGAGGTCGCTGCGGGTGAGGCTGATTGATCGGCGCCGCCTGGGGTGGGGGCGTGGCGGGGCCCTTACCGCCCGGCCTTGGCCGGATTACCGTGCGATCGCCGGATTCGTTGGGCTTCATGCCAAATGGGTCATCGTGATCCATGGTCAATTACCTTTTATCGCCCAAAGTTCAAGTTCCAGACCTGGAAATTCACCCCCTATATGGATGGCACATCCACCTGAGGTTTCAAGCAGATTCCAATAGTCGTTGTTCTTGTCCAACTCGAAATAGCTGAAACCTGCGTTGTAGGGGATTTGTCTTGGGGCTACGGAGAGAATCCGCAACCCGATACCGGGCAGTTGCAGATTGACCAGATCGCGGATCTTTTCCACCGGGCCAATCTTGGTTTGTGAGGGGAAGCGTCGTTGTAGCAGATCCGCCGTCATATTGGCATTGACCGCCAATACGAATACCGCACCGCCCAACAGTGAACGGTCCGATACCGTCGCCACCCGGATGCCGTATTTACGCTCTTCCAGAGGTATGGCAACCGCCTTCTGTTCAAGAACCATGCTCAGGGAGCGGCGCAGCTCACGGATTACTGGCAGAAAGGTCTCATGCAGGGACTGATGCTGATAGAGCGGGAACGTTGGCGGACGTTTGTTGCTGCTGGTGAAGGTTGCCAACTCACCGGCCAGCTCCAAGGCGGCTTCGTAGAAGCTCACCGGATGTAGGGGTACTCGGTTGCAGAAGTGAGTGTAGAGGGGTTCATAGCGATTCACCACCTGCAGCATTAAAAAGTCTGCGACTTCCGCAAGCCCCTTTCCCCCATCAGCCAGTCTGGAGGCAATTGCATCAGCGCGGTGGTGCAGCAGGCCTTCAATCTCTTTGAGATAACCGGCAAGCCTGGGTGAGACCTGGCAGTCGAGACTGGGTGGGATGAAATCCTCATCCAGGATCAGCATATCGTCTGAGCGACGCTCAACGATTTTTGCCACAGCAAGGTGGGCAAACTCCTCCAGTTCCGCATCACCGATCAGCAGTCGCATGGTCGGTTTAGCAACTTGCAGGGTGGAGCTGTTTGATGATCCTGCAATGCCATCCTTGATATCGATCTCATCCACCAGATAGCGCTCCAGTCCCGCCTCTTGATCGGTAAACCTGACCTCGGCGGTACCGGGTCTGGAGAGGGGCAGTGCCAGATAGATAATCGCCCCTTTATGCTCTGCAGGGATCTCCAGAGGAGGGGGCGGATTGTCGTGATTGGGCATATCGAAGGTGGTGCCGTCAGGCAGTACACCGCGACAGGATTCGACGGCCAGACGCCCAAGTGCCAACGCCTGTCGATCAATTTTCAAATGGGTGAAGCCCCAGCTGAAGGGGGTGAGATCAGCACATCGAGTTTCAATGCGGTGCTCTAAAAACCGCTCCTGCTGTTGAAAGTGGTGCGGTCTGAGGAACATCCCCTCCGACCAAACGATCCTTGACATCCAAGACATAGGCTTCTCTTATTTGTTTTTCAGGATGTTGATACCGCTTTTACCGAACTCTACCACAAAGGCTGTTTCATCGTTCACATCAATCTCGATGGTACGACGCCATGTGGCGTTTTCGATATCTCGGTAGGCACCTATGATGCCAAGGTATCTGGTGTCGGGTTGCAACTCTCGCTCAAGCAATTTGCTCTCTCCAGGTTGAAAGTGAAGTTCATCGCGCACCAACAGTTCGTCACCTAACAGGGCGACATCTTGTTCAAACAGATTGAAAAAATCTGCATTATTGAAAACACTCAGGGATTTCAATTCGTAGAGTCGGGCCACGATTGGGGAGGGTCTGCCATTGATATCCGGATTGACCCCTTTATCGGCATTCATCGATGCCTTGACACTGGATACGCTGGAACAACCGGATATCAAAGAAATTGTCAGGAGTCCAATAACAAGTAAGAGTTTTTTAATCATCTCTTTTCATTAAAACCTTTTTTCTAAATGGGGATCGGTGTGTTTCAGAGCTTCCAGACGTCGGATCTGCTCTTCATAAGCCTGAGAAAAAGTGCGGCCGAACAGCTGATGGAAATCATCTTCCGCCTCTATCGCAATTTCGCTATAGAGTTCAGTAAACAGATCCCAGGTCTTGGCATGTCGATAGAGGGGCAATTTTTCAAGCAGTACGGATTGACCGAGCCTTTTTTCCAGAATCTCGGGTTTGAAACGCTGTAACACCACCTGTAGGGCGGCCTGCATACCTACCATCACCGCCAACATATGGGCTTCGATATCCTCATGGGCCTCCTCGATGGCAATCAGTGGCGGTAGGAAGCCGCTCTTCTGGCTGGGGTTGAGCAACTGTCGTATGGCATCCTCGGTATTGATGGAGAACTTGAGCGGGTTGTTCTCCACCGGCTGTATCATGGTTTGTGACATACGGAACTCACCCTTCATCTGGGCTCTGGCCCGCAGAATCGACATCGTGCCTTCCACATTGGCGCGCATTGCGCCCCCCAGATTGCCTAACAGATCAGCCAGTGAAATACCCTCCAGATGGGAGATCGGGACACCCAGACCATCAGCAAGCGCCTGGCGTAAGCCTGCCTCATCGCTTGCTACACTGGCAGCGGCCGTTGCTGACTGAGTTGCCGGTGGTGGGCTGTTTTTGACCGTTGGTCGCTTTGCCTTTCGCCCAGGCCGTGGAATCGATTCCTCGGTAAGTGGCGGCGAAGCAGGTTGCTCTTTTGCAACCGGTTGAGCATCAGAAAATGGAGCCTGGGACTGGGGTTGATCATCCAGCGGCGGCAGGATCTCAGGCCGGCCCATCGGCTCATCGGCGGGTATCGCTTCAGCTGGGGATTCATCCAGATCCCAATCTTCCGGAATCGGTGTCGGCTGGTTGAAATAGGCATTCAGGTCAGAAGTGGGATCCGTTTGTGACAGCGGTGCAGCAGGCCCCTCTTCAGTCGGCGGCTCGATCACCAGATCAGAGGGTTGCTCTGACATCTGTGCAAAGGGATCATCCAGATTGTCGAAATCCCCGGCTGTGGCGGCTTCCCCATTCGGTATTGAAACGCTGATCTCATACTCGCCGATGCCTAAGGTGTCACCATCTTTCAGTTTGGTGATGTTGTCTTTGCCCAGAGGCGTGGCGGAACGGTTGATGAAAACCCCATTGGAACTGGTATCTGTCAGGTGAAAGGCATTTTCACTGAAAAAAATCAGTGCATGTCGACCGGATATGAAGCGCTCAGGATCAGGCAGTACCCAATCATTCTCATCCCGGCGACCAATGGTGCCACCTTGCTGGTCAAAGGTGGCCGACATGGGTTGCGCAGGCGCAGAATCCCCTTGGAGGGTTACTGTCAGGGTGATGGTGGCACTGTTGCTATCAGAGTACATCGAATCGTCGCGTCTATCTTCTTTTACTGGATCTAGGAAAAGTTATAGCTGAATTCATCATTCTCCACACCAATGCGGATGTTGCCAATGGTTCTACCCTCCATCTTCTCGACCAGTATATGACGGCTGATCTCAGGCAACAGGGTGTTGGTGAGAATTGCATCGACCATTCTCGCGCCACTCTCCACTTCAGTGCAACGGCTGATAATCAAACGGATCACCTCATCATCGATGTTCATCGGTATGCCATGGTTTTCAATGATACGGGATTCGATTCGGCCCAGCTGCAGACGTACCACTTTGGCCAATACTTCATCACTGAGCGGATAGTAGGGGATCACCACCAGACGTCCCAGCAGCGCCGCCGGGAAGACCTTCTGCAGAGGCTCTCTCAATGCCGTGGCGATGGCCCCGGGTTCAGGCATCAGCTCCGGATCCTTGCACAGATTGTCGATCATCTCCGTACCGGTGTTTGAGGTGAGTAGAATTAGAGTGTTTTTGAAGTCGATATGGCGACCTTCACCATCTTCCATCCAACCCTTGTCGAATACCTGAAAGAAAATTTCATGGACATCCGGGTGGGCATTCTCAACCTCATCGAGCAGTACCACACTATAAGGTTTGCGTCTGACTGCTTCAGTGAGTATGCCGCCTTCCCCATAGCCCACATAGCCAGGAGGGGCACCCTTCAGGGTCGATACGGTATGGGCCTCTTGAAACTCACTCATGTTGATGGTGATCACATTCTGCTCACCGCCATACAGGCTCTCTGCCAGGGTCAGGCCGGTTTCTGTCTTGCCGACACCGGATGGACCGCACAGCATGAACACGCCGACCGGTTTATTCGGGTTGTCCAGATTGGCTCTGGAGGTCTGTATCCGACGCGAGATCATCTCCAGCGCATGGTCCTGTCCGATCACCCGTTTCGACGGGTTTTCGCCCTGTAACTCGCTGAGTTTGGCTTTGACATCATTAAGACGTTCCATCAGCTCCTGTTGAGTAGCTGGTGGTTTTTCGGCTGTCTCTTCGGATGAAGCTTGCTCACTACTGTTGTCATCTGTTTCTGGGCGCTCGACGGACTCCCCTTTAAGTTGTTGCTGCACACTGAGCAGCGCTTCAACCAGTGCCTTCTCTTCCTCCCAGCGGGCGGTCAACTGTTCGAGACGTTGCCGCTCATCGTCGAGTTTTTCCTGGCTCGCCTGTTCCCGCTCATCCGTATCGAGTCCGATCGCCTTTTCCCGGCCAATGATCTGCAGCTCGGTCTCCAGTGCTTCGATACGGCGCCGACTGTCCTCCACCTCAGCGGGAACCGCCGCCTGACTGATCGCCACCCGGGCGCAGGTTGTATCGAGCAGACTGACCGATTTGTCTGGCAGCTGTCGTGCCGGTATGTAGCGATGGGAGAGTCTTACCGAGGCATCCAGTGCTTCATCCAGGATCTGCACCTGGTGGTGATCCTCCAGAGTCGAAGCCATGCCGCGCATCATACGAATGGCTCGGTCCTCATCCGGTTCGTCAACCTGCACAACTTGAAAGCGACGGGTCAGGGCCGGGTCTTTCTCGATGTACTTTTTGTATTCCGCCCAGGTGGTAGCGGCAACGGTTCTCAAAGTGCCCCGCGCCAGGGCGGGTTTCAATAGATTGGCTGCATCACCGGTACCAGCGCTGCCTCCGGCACCAATCAGTGTGTGGGCCTCATCGATGAACAATATGATCGGTTTTTCCGAGGATTGGACCTCTTCGATCACCTGTTTCAGGCGGTTCTCAAACTCACCCTTCATACTGGCGCCCGCCTGCAATAGCCCCACGTCGAGCACTCGCAAGCTGACCTCTTTCAGCGGCGGAGGTACATCACCACTGGCGATCTGCAGGGCAAAGCCTTCGACCACTGCCGTTTTGCCCACACCAGCTTCACCGGTCAGGATTGGGTTGTTCTGCCGTCGGCGCATCAGAATGTCGATAATCTGACGAATTTCATCGTCCCGGCCAACGATCGGGTCGATTTCCCCATTTCTGGCCCGTTCCGTGAGATCCACGGAAAATTGCTGCAGCGCCTGTTGCTTGCCCATTTGAGCGGGTGCCATGGCATCACTGGCCTCACCAGGTGCCGCACCACCCCCGACCTGGAAACCATCATTGGAGCGCATCGCCTCTTCAGGCGATCCCTCGACCACTTCGCTGAAGCGTTCGGTGAGGGTCTCCACGTTGAGCTTTTTGAACTGATCGGAGACCCTCAGCAGGGCATTGTGCAGGCTGTTGGTTTTCAGAATACCGATCATCAGATAGCCGGTCCGAACCTGGGAGTCGCCAAACATCAGGGTAGCGTAGACCCAACCCCGCTCCACAGCCTCTTCTACGTGGGAGGAGAGATCGGAGATCGAGGTAGATCCCCTGGGTAGGGTGTCGAGGGTTTCGGTGATGTCCTTTGCCAGATGGGAGGGTTCCAAGTTGAACTGTTTGATGATGCGGTGCAGATCGGAATCCTGTAACTGCAGAATCTGGTGGATCCAATGTACCAACTCCACATAGGGATTACCGCGCATTTTACAAAAAACGGTCGCACTCTCGATGGCCTTGTAGCCGAGGCTGTTCAGCTTGCCGAACAGGGCGGCACGATTTATCTCGCTCATTGCGGAAGACCTCTCAGTTCAAGGGGTTGCAGGAACAGGTCGTCACCATCCCGCCCCAGGGGTTGTTGCGCCAGCCAGCTTGTCCAGCCGAGACGGCTTTCGCCGTTGAGACAGAGCTGCGGCACTTCTGGTTGTTCGAGAATCAGGTTCAACTCCCAATCCTGCTCATCACCAATATAGTTTTTTACTACGGAAATCAGCCGTTTCAGGCTTTCACCACCGGGTAGCATCCTTTGGTAATCATTGAATGTCAAAGCGCCTAATACAATGCGGAATTTCTGTTGCGGTTGCCAGATCCGGTCACCCAGGATGATATTGGTGCCAAGTGTGCTGATCTCCAGCGACTCGCCCAGTTGACAACGACTGTTGTCTGGCAGATCGATCCAGGCGCCGATGAACTCATCGATGCGCACCGGGAGCTGGAAGAAGTCCTGAAGCACGGCTTCCAGACCCTCCGCGTTGCGGGGATGGCTGGCAAAGCGCCCGGCATAGTGGAGCTTGGCCAGATCAGGCATCGCATCCCGATCTCTGAGATGGGGTGATCCAATACCGATCATTGATCCTAGATAGTCGCCAAATCGGTCGCTCTCCGGGCGATCGAAACTGACCGTGGGCTGGACGTTGGCCCAGGCGCGATAGAAGAGGCTGAGTAGGCGGTGATGAAAATGATCCAGGAAGGCAACTTGGGTAGGATCATGTTCATTGTGCAGTCGGTTGTAGACATACTCGGTCAGGTGGAGCGGTAATGGCCCGTTGGGACCGAACAAACCGAAAAAATAGATCCCAAGCCTGGGAGGCAGGCTCCCTTTGCCCTGTCTAAATGAGTTCAGGGTAGCGGGTTGAAAGGCCATCGTCGGATCTTGACCCAGACGGATTTTGTCCCGCTTGGCATGTCTTGATTGCGCCAGCCTGGGGGCCTTTGGATAGGCGCATTCCAGACGTCGCATGGCCTGATAGAAATCGAAGCGATAGGGCGCCTGTTGCAGTCTGTCGAACAGACTCAAAGAGTTTTTCTCAGACCCAGCCTGACTGGCCATCGTTTGATCTCCCCTCGCTGTTGTGTAACGACTACGGTTTCAGTAAATGAGTTGATTGCGGTGTATTTTCGAAAAAACTGCTCCATCACCGCACCGAACAGAAAAGCACCACTCCCCTCGAAAGCCTGATCATCAAGGGTTAGGGTGATCTCAAGACCATGGCCAAAGGCGATCGGGCCTGGGCTAGGCAGACGTCGGTTCACCGGCTTCGACTCGATGGAGATTACTCCCTCAATCTGCTTGCGCAGGGATGGATCGCTGGTGTCTGCATAGAGCTGTAGAAAGTCTTTTAACGCCGCCGTGCTCTGTTCCCGATCCTCACTGGCCAGGGAGAGATAGTTCAGCGAAAGGTGGTTGATCAGTCGCCAGCTGATTGATCCCGGCGGGGTAGTTGGCTTTGGTCGGGTCGGGGAGCCGATACAGCGTATATGGTTGACCGGGGTGCTGCTCTCCAGGGTGAATGGGGAGCCGCTCTGACCCAATGGAATGTGCATTGGCAGATCCCGGTTGGTGCAGAGGGTAGTTACGGCGAGCTGTTTGAGGTCGCTGTTAAAGGGCGCTTCATCCGCATCCACAATCGCAATGTAGATTTCACTGCCGATATAACTCGACCGGGCTCCTTCACGCTGCTGTTTTGAGGAGAGCAGGCGAGGTTCCCGGCGGTTGGTGAAATAGGCGCGGGGCTGATCAGAAGCGATAAAGTCATTGCTGGCGTAAAAGGCCTGAAAGGTCTGGCGCTGCTCAGTGTTGCTGCCAAAACCGATTACGCTCTCAATCTCATAGACTTCGTAGTCCATGGGGCGTGTACGGTCTGGCAGGATGTGGTACTCGGCCACTTTATCACTCAGATGAACCCGGTCTGCCCGCTTGGGAAACAGATTGACGGCTGGCGTGCAGTTGAGTAGGAAGTTGGCATTACTGATGCTGCTTTCAAGTTCAGGATCGCTCTCATCCAGTAGCAATAGTAGTTCAAGTTGCTGCTGGTCACACCTCCTAATCACCGACTGCAGATCATTCAGCTCAACGAACATGAAGCGTTCCGGCATGGTGAAGTATTCCGACAAGAAGCGGTAGCCTTGAAAGGAGCGCAGGCCATGGGGTAGCAGGGACTCCTGCTCATCAAAGCCCATGATTCGCACGGGTGAAGCTGTTGCAGTGGTTCGGTACTCCTTCGAATCGACCGCTCGACCGACAATTTTCAGCGTATGGCCTGCCACCGCTTCAAAGGCGCGCATACCGCTGTCGCCGCCAGAGAAATAGATCGGCAGGCTGTTCAACTTCAGATGGTTGAAGGGGATATCTCCGGCGGTTTTGAGCCTGAGGCGGATGGCCGCTCTGGCACCAACCTGTTTGCCAATGCCGGCCAAGGCAATGGCAGCCGGCGAGGGAAGATAGTCGACGTTCTGGATCTCGATCGGCCAGAGGGTGACATCCTGGGCGGTACGGTAGATACAGGCGGTATGACTCCCTTTGCCGACCCGACTGCGCATGGTTGAATGTCTGGGCAGCAGAAAGCCGTCGCACAGTGAGGGTTCCAACATATCGACTTGAAATTGTGCCACCATCATCGATGGGGTGGGGCAGAGGTAGTGGGGAAATACCCGCTCCAGCAGATGTTGGGTAAAGCGGGGAAACTCCTCATCCAGCTTTAGCTGTATCCTGGCTGTTAGAAAGCTGAAACCTTCCAGGAGTCGCTCCACATAGGGGTCGGCGCACTCGAACTCATCCAAGGAGAGTCGGCTGGCGATTTTTGGATAGGCCTGGGCGAATTCAGCGCCCATCTCACGCATGAATTGCAGCTCCTGGTTGTAGTACTTGAGCAGTCGTGGATCCATGCGACTACTCCAGGCCTGTGCTGAAGGCGTCGGCCAGGGTCACGCCACCCTCTTCGAGATCGATTTGGGTCTTGATCAGTAAGTGACTTGGTGTGGGAATGGCCCACAGTTGTCCCTCGATCTCAAACACCAGTTGATTGTGGCTCTCCTTACCGGCATCCCGTACCGAGCGAACTTTGACGGAATTGGGCAGAATGCGCGGTTCGAAATCCTGCACCGCCTGACGCACCATCCGTTCCAGTCGAGTTAAATCGAGACCGGAAACCAGATGTCCTGAGAGTTCGTCAATGCCATAGTTGAGCACCGAATGGGCCACTTCAGGATAGGCCTCCAAGTCTTCGGTGGTCTCCAGATTGGTGGTGTTCATCAACCAGACGAGATCCCGTAACACGCATTGACGCAGACGGCGCATGGAAACCACTCGCTTGTCCTGGGACTCTTTTGTCTTGCCTGGTTCGTCATCTGTCAATCGGTCGAGCAGGGACGGTTGCAACTGATGTTGATTACTGGCCTTCAACTGAGTGGTATCTCCGCCTCATTGAGTCATTCAGTTTTGCTATCCGTTGCTGCTTGGAACTGAATCTCCCTGATGTTGAGCAGGGGATATTCATCTAGGTCGGTGGCCAGCATCCGTTGGCCAACTCCAAGGTAGACACCATCAGCTGGTGTCTGCCACTCTGTTTTGTGTGAAAGTTTAATGGCCGATTCCGTTGCACCTTCGCTACCCGGATAGCGGCTCGGGATCAACGCAACAGTCTCACCCTCATTTTCAAAAGTCAATTGAGCCGGAGCCCAGACCATGTCACGTAGATCTTCTGGAGCTTCCAGGGTGACTTTTTTCAGCCGCTGCATGGGTATCCAGTAGTAGCGGCCGTTGACGATGGCTTCCATCATCGGTCCGATGCGGGAGTCTGCATCGGCGATCCATGTGAAAGCCTGACCGTCGATTGTGCCGGGTGTGGTGGGCGCCATCTCAAAAGCCTGGTTGCGCAGACTCTCGGCTTGACTGTGTTCGCCTTTGCCTGAATGTTTCAGCGCTTCGATCAGAAATGCGGTCCATTCTGGTGGGTCGCCGAAAATCAGGGGGGATTTGTCTCCAGAAAAGACCTCCTGGCGAAACAGTTCACAGCGAATCGCTTCACGGTAGGTTTGGGCCATGGGTAGATTGAGCGAGTCCATGTCGCCAGCCACTTTCAGCTGATTCAAAGCCCGTTCCCAGGCCCCCATGACACACAGCAACTGAAACAGAAAAACCCTAAGCTTGGTATCAGAAGGTGCATTACGAATCGACTGTTGCAGTGCATCTAATGCTTGATCCAACTGACCTTGTTGTAGGAGTTCTTTTGCACCCGTCATGATTTTTTATCTTCTGTGTAGGTTATCTGCAACCTGTATTATCATCATAGACGAC
>JARRQD010000083.1:0-15590 GCA_037382205.1 Candidatus Thiodiazotropha sp. | reverse complement strand
GCCACTTTGGAGTGAGATGCGGGCAATAAAGTGTTGAGCCAATAGCGGGATATCCTCTACCCGCTCGCGTAAAGGAGGCAAGGGCAGCTCAATCACATTGATTCGGTAAAACAGATCCTGCCTGAATTCACCAAGCTCTACGAGTTTGGTCAGGTCTTTATGGGTTGCGCTAATGATCCGTACATCGATGGAAATTTCCTGCTGCTCCCCAACAGGTCGGATCATTTTTTCCTGGATGGCTCTTAGCAGCTTCACCTGCATGTGTAGGGGGAGGTCGGCGATCTCATCTAAAAACAGGGTACCCCCGTTTGCGCTCAGAAACAGTCCTTGGTGGTCATGGGTGGCGCCGGTAAAACTCCCCTTCTTATGGCCAAACAGCTCACTCTCCATAAGTTCATGCGGGATGGCGCCGCAGTTTACCGCGATAAAAGGTTGGTCGGCGCGGGGGCCCTGATTGTGGATCATTCTTGCCGCTAACTCTTTTCCTGTCCCCGATTCACCGCTGATGTAGACAGGGGCCTGGCTTCTTGCCAATTTTTCGATCAATTGAGCAATCTTGGCCATGGCGGGTGAACTGCCAAGCATTGGCGAGTGTAGGTTTATGGCGGGGGTGTCGTGCTGGTTTTTTTCAGTGGTCGGTTTACTGAGTTTGATCGCCTGCTGAACCAATTTACGTAGCACCTCCAGATCAACCGGTTTGGAGACAAAATCGAAGGCGCCGGCCTTCAATGCCTCAATAGCCGACTCCATGTTGCCGTGGGCCGTGATCATGGCGACCGGTAGCTGTGGGTAGGTTTGATTGATGTGTCGAACGAGCTCGATACCGTTACCGTCAGGCAGGCGCATATCGGACAGGCAGAGATCGAATCTCTGCTCTTTGAGTAATTTATGAGCATCGGCGAGATTGAATACAGAGTGGGCATCTATGCCCATGCGTAATAGGGTTATCTCTAACAGTTCGCAGATATCCGGTTCGTCATCTACGATCAGCGCGATGGGTTGAGTCATGCTTTTCGTTTCTCAGGCTGCCAGTTCTCAAAGTGTAGGCGAAAGCAGCTCCCGCCTGTTGGGCCTGGAATATACTCCAGGCGGATTCGATTGGTTTCACTCAGTTCTTTGGCGATGTATAGACCAAGCCCTGTACCGGTATTACGTGTTGTGAAAAAGGGTTCGAAGATCTGTTTTGCCACTTCCGGGGAGATGCCTGGTCCATTGTCGACCACATCCAGTATAGGATGTTGATACTCTTGGGTCACGCCGCCGACAAGGCTGAGCTGCAGGCTCTTTTTATCGCAATGTTCTTTGGCGTTGGTGCAGAGATTGCTCACCAGTTGGCGGAGTTGTTCAGGGTCGGCATAGACCTCGGTTGTACTCGGTTCAATCTGCAGGCGAATGCTCTCTTCTTTAAAACCCTGGTGCCGGATCAGCTCTGCGACGAGTTTTTTCAGCCAGGGTTCGAGCTGAATGGTGACCTGCTGACCAGGTTCACGTCGTGAAAGTTGCAGCACATTCTCTATCACCTGATTGACCCGGGCCGCATTGGTGGTGATGATTTCGGTCAATCTTTTATCGGCAACATTGAGGCTGGGAGATTCACGAAACAGTTGGCTGGCGTGACTGATCGCACCCAGAGGGTTACGGATCTCATGGGCGATGCTGGCTGTGAGTCGGCCCAATGAGGCCAGTTTCATCTGTTGAGCCTCTCGGGTTACCTGAGAGGTGTCTTCGAGAAAAATCAGCATATCGCCTGCATCTTCACCGCTCAGTGCATTGAATTGGGCTTTCAGTTCTGGCCCCTGGCTGTGGCTGCGAAAGGTCAGTTTCTGCTTGCGTTTGGGGTTGCGGCGCTTCCGCGCCATGTGGGCAAGCTCTGGAGAGGCCTTCGCCAGATGGCTGCCAGTGGTGGCTGAAGGCATACCCAACAAGTGCCAGGCCGGGTCATTCATCATCAGGATTTTGCCTTTGTTATTGATGACCAGAACCCCGGTCTGCATATGTTTGATGACATAGGCGTTGATCTTCGCCAGGTGATCGACTTCATTGGCCCGTTTCTCAGCAAGTCGCTCACTGGCCCTGGCCCGGCTGCTCAATACCCAGGTCAGCATGGCCGTGGCGAAGTAGACGGCGCCCAGAAATCCGGCCTGGATGAACTGTGGTGAGGCGGTTTTGCTCAGGCCTGAATGGATTTGATCAGTAATCACGGCCAAGGCGGCCAATGAGGCGAAGAGTAACGATGCTCGTCCGCCCATGATCAATGCTCCAGCCGAGATGGAGACAGCGATCAACATGCCGATGCCTGTCTGGATGCCACCGCTGGCATGCATCATCAGGGTGATTGCGAGAATGTCGATGAATAGAGCCAGGTAGGCCTGCTGCTCAGGATTTGGCGAGCGCCAGACAAACAGCAGCGAGGCGAGAATGGTCAGCGAGGTGTAGGTATCCGATAGAGCAGAAACAGTCGTAGCGACCGCCAATGGGTCACCACGCCCAACTCCTTATCGGGAGGCTCGGTTAGGATCGTCTGTTCAAGCTTCAACAGCCAGCTATTCATGATCGGATGTTTTGTCGGATTCAGCGGCTGTTAAGTGTGCTTTACTGCAGAAGTAGATCCCATTCTTAACCACCGCTTCGTCTTTTGGCAGATGCAACCCGCAGTGGGCACACTTGACGCTTTCCACCGATTTGACCTCTCTTGATGAGGCCTGCTGGTTGAAGCGCTGCCTGACTAGATGCCGTATGATCTGGTAGATCCCGAATATTACTAAGCCAAAAAGTATCGTTCTTAGTCCCATACAATCAATTGTTTATGATGTCTGAGGTCGAGTCAATGAGGATTGTGACTGGATTGATGCTGTATGGCCGTCAGGTCTTGGGGGTTAAAGCTCAATGCAAAAGCTTGCAACTGTTCCGTCAATGGTCTGGAATGCAGTCTTTTCAACATGAGTCGGCATGGGCCGCCTATCTCGGTTATCCGTATAGCTGACAGGAGTTATCGATTGAAACTCAAAATTCAGATTGCCCAACTCAACTTTTTAGTTGGTGATATTGAGGGCAATGCCAACAAAATCATCCAATTGGCAGAAAATGATCCACACTCTGTGGATGCAATTGTTTTTCCTGAGTTAGCGATTACCGGCTATCCCCCTGAAGACCTGTTGCTGCGTCCCCATTTCATTTGGCGTGTGGAGAAAGCGATTGAACTGATCTGCTCACAGGTCAGTAGCGGCTGTTTGATTCTTGGTTATCCCCGGTATCGGGATGGCAAGCTGTTCAATGTTGCGGGTGTTATCAGCAAGGGCCAACTGATCGCTGAGTATGAGAAGCATAAGCTACCCAACTACAGCGTGTTCGACGAAAAGCGATACTTTGCACCAGGGCGCAAGGCGGTAACCTTCAACCTGAAAGGGGTTGAGGTGGGGTTGACTGTTTGTGAGGATATTTGGGAGGCGGAGCCCGCCGCTATGAGTCGCGCTGCTGGAGCCCAGCTGTTGCTGAATCTGAATGCATCGCCTTTTCATATCGGTAAGGCGTCGGAGCGGGAGGAACTGGTACAAAAGCGCGCATCCGATAATGGTATTCCCATCATCTATACCAATCTGGTGGGAGGTCAGGACGAGCTGGTCTTCGATGGGGGCTCCTTTACTGTGGATGCGGCTGGAAATCTGGTTCAGAGGGCTGCACTCTTTGAAGCGTGCAGTCCCATCGTCGAGCTGGAGTGGGTCGACGACCGTGTGGTGCCAATAGCCAAGTCTGTGGAACCACTGATGAGTGAAGTACAGAGGGTTTATCAGGCCCTGGTGCTCGGGGTGCGGGACTATGGGGTGAAAAATGGTTTCAATGGCGCCATTATCGGGCTCTCTGGCGGGGTCGATTCCGCACTAACCCTGGCGATCGCCGCCGATGCACTGGGGCCTGACCAGGTTGAAGTTGTGTTGATGCCATCTCGTTATACCGCTGACATGAGTAATCTGGATGCTGAGGCGCAGGCGCAGGCGCTTGGTGTTGCCTATCGGAGCATACCGATAGAGCCGGCTTTTAATGTCTTTCTAGAGATGCTCAGTGAAGAGTTTGCCGGTCAACCTGTCGATGTGACAGAAGAGAATATTCAAGCCCGTTGCCGGGGTATTATTCTGATGGCAATCAGTAACAAGAAGGGGCGAATATTGCTGACCACCGGTAACAAGAGTGAAATGTCCGTTGGCCAGCTCTGTCGCTACCGTAATGAGTTGTCGCCGGTGATACCTCAACGGGTTCTTGATCGGCCACCCTCCGCAGAGTTGGCGCCAGATCAGAAGGATAGTGACTCTTTGCCCGACTATCCGGTGCTCGATCAGATCCTCGAGCGATACGTGGAACAAGATCAACATCTGAACGCAATTGTTGCGGCAGGTTTCGAGCAATCGACGGTGGAGCGGGTGATCAGCCTGGTGGATCGGAATGAGTACAAGCGGCGTCAGGCACCACCCGGGGTCAAGATTACCCGTCGCGCCTATGGTCGGGATCGGCGCTACCCACTCACCTGGTGCAAATCTAAGGGATTGTAATTTGTAGTAATAACAGTAAGATAACAGGGGTTGTTTCACCTTGAATCCCATGTGTCTATAATGATCCAGCCCCACTGTTGTTGGTGTATCTGGTGGGGGGGAGCGAGTCTTATTGGCTGACAGCCTGAATCCAGCAAATATTGAGTATCGTTGCAGCATTTTCAGGAGGGATAATAGACTCGCTGGATGGCTCAGCGTTACAATCCCTAATTACCTGATTCGAAAGATTATCCTACGAGAGCAGAGTAACAATGAAAAAAGTTGAAGCAATCATCAAGCCTTTCAAATTGGAGGACGTTCGCGAGGCCTTGTCAGAGGTGGGTATCACCGGAATGACTGCCACCGAAGTCAAGGGGTTTGGTCGACAAAAAGGGCATACTGAGCTCTACCGTGGTGCAGAATATGTGGTCGATTTCCTGCCAAAAGTGAAATTGGAACTGGTGGTTGCCAGCGAACAGGTTCAGGCCTGTATCGACGCCATCACCAATGCGGCCCGGACGGGTAAGATCGGTGACGGCAAGATCTTCGTTTCTCCCGTTGAGCAGGTCATCCGCATTAGAACCGGCGAAGAGAATGAAGCGGCGATCTGAAGACTCGAATTAACCCTGTGCCTGAGCAATAACGGCTTGTTAACCAGAAGTTTTTTAGAAAACCGGTGGCGTTTAGTCTGCCGGTTTTTTGTTGTCTGCT
The DNA here is from genome assembly GCA_037382205.1 of Candidatus Thiodiazotropha sp. GTDB lineage: Bacteria > Pseudomonadota > Gammaproteobacteria > Chromatiales > Chromatiaceae > Thiodiazotropha. The sequence continues at coordinate 10,356 of JARRQD010000083.1, read as the reverse complement.
CGGCGATTCCGTTTGGCTTACTCTGTCGGTTCGCTCGCGGGCTGGGTGAGACGCCCATTTTCCAGGTTGAGTGCCAATACCCGTTGCGCGTCCTTGGCTAATTCAGTCAGGCCAAGTCGGGTGTAGGCGTCGATCATGATTTCCAGCGCCTCCTCAACCGAGTCGGTGCGCTGGAATTGAGTGACCACCCGGTTGGCCCGATTCGCGGCGGCGAGATAGGCACCACGTTGAATATAGTACCTTGCGATGTGCAGCTGATATTTTGATAGGTTATTTCTCAGGTAGAGCATCCGCTGATGCGCGTCTGCTGAGTATTTGCTGTCGGGGAAACGACGGATCAATTCGGCAAAGTCGTTGAAGGAGTTCAGAGCCGCTCCCGCATCCCGTTCTGATGGATCGGTTGGCAATATACTGCTCAAAAAGCTCTGATTTCGGTTATAGTTAGCCAATCCCTTCATGTAATAGGCGTAATCCACATATTGGCTTTGCGGGTTGAGCTTGATGAATCGGTCGGAGGCGGCGATTGAGGAGTCAGGTTCGCCATTCTTGTAGTGGGCGTAGATGATATCGAGTTGGGATTGAGTGGCATAGCGTCCGAACGGGTAGCGTGCCTGAAGACCGTTATAATGTTTAATGGCCAGATCATACTCTCCATCCATCAGGTTGGACTTCGCTTCCGAGTAGAATTTACTGGCGCTCCAGTTTTTAGTGGGATCGGCCTGCTCCGGCAGGGCACACCCTGACAGCAGCATGATAAGCAGAACAGTTGAAAAAGTTTTTAAGGTCATGGCCAATCTCTGGATGAAACATGATTTGACGCGTGAGTATAACGGAAAGCCGCTGTTGCGGTATAACTTCCTCTGTTGGCTCGCTATTTCTCCTGGCTTTCAGGGCCAGTGCCGAGTTGATCAAAGCCTTTCTTTGCAGCATGACTCAGGATGGTCTCGCAGTGTCCGATCCTGAATCCTTAGCAGAAGTTCCCATCCAGACCTTCCAGGTTCCTGTTGAGCGAGCCGGCGCTCGTATTGACCAGCTGTTGGCAGAGCTTTGCCCTGAGTACTCCCGTAGTCGACTGCAAAGTTGGATCAAGCAGGGGTTGGTTGAAGTGAATGGCGCCAGCTGCCGGTCGAAAGACAGGGTGCGTGGGGGGGAGCTTATCGTGCTCCAGGCGCTTCTCTCAGAGGCGGTGTCAGACAAACCCGAAGCGATGGATCTCAATCTACTCCATGAAGATGATTCCCTGTTGGTGGTCAACAAGCCTGCCGGGTTGGTGATGCATCCTGCCGCAGGGAATCCTGCCGGTACTTTATTAAATGGTCTGCTCTACCACCATCCACAGCTGTCAGCCATCCCCAGAGCTGGCATTGTACACCGCCTGGATAAGGAGACCAGTGGTCTGCTGGTGGTTGCCAAAACGCTGCAGGCGCAGAATGCCTTGGTACAACAGCTCCAGGCGAGAAGCGTCAAGCGGGAGTATCGGGCGATCGTGCAAGGGAAGATGCTGGCCGGTGGTACGGTTGATCAACCGATTGGGCGTCATCCGGTGAATCGCCTGCGTATGGCGGTGGTAGAGAGTGGTAAGCCGGCAGTGACCCATTATCGAGTCTTACAGCATTTTGCGGCTCACAGCTATCTGCAGGTCAATCTGGAGACCGGTAGAACCCATCAGATCCGGGTGCATATGAGTTACATACACCATCCATTGTTAGGTGATCCACTCTATGGGGGGCGGCAGAAGATGCCGCCAGGGTTATCTGATCAGACCTTGCAGACACTGAGGCAATTTAAACGCCAAGCCCTGCACGCCACTCGGTTGGCGTTGACCCATCCTGACAGCGGAGAGCGCATGAGCTGGGAAGCTCCGCCACCGTCTGATATGCAACAGTTGCTCAGAATTTTGACCAATGACGATTGAGCTGATCGAAGCGGATTGGCCCGCTCCAGCAAAAGTCAGAGCCGGGACAACCACCCGCAGTGGAGGCGTTAGCCTGGGTGGCTTTGAGAGTCTGAATCTGGCGGATCATGTGCAGGATGATCCCCAGGCTGTGGCAGAAAATCGCCAACGTCTTGTGGATCAACTCAGACTCCCGGGGGAACCGTTCTGGCTAACCCAGGTTCATGGTTGCCAAATTGCACTTGGTGATCAGGATCGGCGGGGGTGCCAGGCCGACGGAGCTTACACCAAGAGCAGCAGCAAGGTCTGTGTGGTACTGACCGCGGATTGTCTACCCCTGTTACTCACCGATATCGATGGGCGGGAGGTCTGTGCAGTGCACGCTGGATGGCGAGGCTTGGCATCCGGCATCATTGAGCAGGCGGTTGCCAAGATGAGTGCGCCGGCTGAATCCGTGCTGGTGTGGCTGGGGCCGGCGATCGGTCCAGCGGCATTCGAGGTGGGTGATGAGGTGCGTGATGTGTTCGTCAAGCAGGCGGCGGAGGATAGTAGTGCATTTATTACTGGGCGGCCAGGTCACTGGTGGGCGGATATCTACCAGTTGGCTCGGTTGAGATTGCAGCGTATGGGGGTGGGCTTCATCAGTGGCGGAGATTACTGTACAGTGGCCGACTGCGAACGATTCTTCTCTTATCGTCGTGATGGCATGACTGGACGAATGGCTTCCTTAATATGGCTTGAACCTAGAAAAATCAGTTGACTGCTCCATTCTAATAGCAGGTGTTTGATTATGATGAAAATCGCTTCGATGGTTATGGTCACCTACTGGGTGAATCACGCTACAGCATGAATTGCACGCTTGTAGCGGCGCAGGGCGGCGTTGCAACGCCTTGGAATAGCAGGCTATTGCGCGCCGTGCAGGGATGCACAAGTGTCGCGGGCACATGGATGTGCAGGAGCGACCCTTGCCCTGCAGCACCACAAGCGCACTCTTCACGCTGTCCAACTGATCTTTTTAGGTTGAAAGGGGTTGATATGAAATGGCAGATGTTGACACTGGTCGGTGAAGACCAGCCCGGTATTGTCGCACAGGTGACCGATGCCCTGTTCCGTGGTGGTTTTACCCTGGGCGAGGCATCCATGCTTCGGCTTGGTGGCAATTTCACCATTATGATGATGGTTGATGGTGGACAGAGTGAGCAGACCCTGCCCACCTGTATCGCACCGGTCGCCAATAAGCTCGGGCTGAGATATCACCTGGATCCGATTCACGGTGAATTGCACCAGCATCGGGTGCCCAATTTTCAGGTTCGGGTAAACGGTGCAGACCGAGCGGGCATCGTGGCCCAGGTTACCGGGTTACTGGCGGAATGTGGCTTCAATATTCTGGAGCTCGACTCGGATGTGGTGGGGAGTCGGGAGGAGCCTGTCTATATTATGACAATACAGGGCTACGCTGAGGAGACCATCGAAACCCTGGAGGCGGCCTTTGGAAAACTTGAAACTGATGAGATCGATGTGCATGTCTCAGCGATCGAGACACTGATTGGTTGAGTCATGGCGATATTGGAAATATTGAGATTGCCTGATCCTCGATTGAAAGCAGCCTCTCAAGAAGTCGATCAGTTTGATGAAGCGCTGCAAGCGTTTATCGATGACCTGGAAGAGACCCGTCAGGCAGGGCCGGCAGCTGTTGGCATCGCGGCGCCTCAGGTAGGTAGGCAGCAGCGGGTTGTCATCATCGATTGTTCAACCACCCGCAAACCGGTGCCCAACCATGGTCGACTGGTTCTGATCAATCCGGAGATCACCGAGTGGGATGGCTTTGAACTGGGCCGGGAAGGCTGTCTCTCAGTACCGGACTATACGGGGAATGTGATTCGAGCCGAACGGATCAAGATGCGTGCGTATACAGCGACAGGTGAAATTCAGGAGTATGAGATGGAGGGGTATGAGGCAAGAGCGCTGCAGCATGAGGTCGATCATCTGGACGGCATCCTGTTTATCGATCGGTTAGTGAGCCGTCGAACTGACCTGTTTCAACGTAAGGTCTACCAAAAAGGTGGCAAGAAGCGAAAATAGGGTCAACTCAGACAGCCACATCTGTTGTTGATAAGCGGCCCACCGTGACGATGCCATAAGTTGAATATGATGCTAAGCCTACTTCTGCTGGCCCTGTTTCTATTTTGGTTGAATGGTCGCTGTCGGGATGCCAATGGTGCCGATTGGGGCTCTTTTTGGTTGAACCGTCTGGATGGTTTGAATCGACTGTTTTGTCATCATTATCATCGCCTTGAGTCGCAGCCAGTACCTTTGCCCCAGGCTGGAGGGGCGATTCTTGTCTCCAACCATATCTCCGGTCTGGATCCGCTGCTGATGATTGCCTCATGTCATCGTCCTTTGAGATTTTTGATCGCCAGAGAGCAGTACCAGCGGTTCGGTATGCAGTGGCTGTTTCGTGCGGTCGGCTGCATTCCGGTGGATCGGGAAAACTCCCCTGAGAAAGCGTTACGACAGGCCCTCAAGGCACTGGGTCAGGGTGAAGTGATCGCGCTGTTTCCCCATGGCAAGATCCATCTGGATAGTGATCCCCCACGTAAAATAAAGCCTGGCGCCGCCCGGCTGGCTGCCAGGACAAAACGCCCATTGATTGCCCTACGGATTAGTGGGGTAGCCGCCCAGGGCAAGGTGATGAGGCCGGTTTTTATCCGCAGTCGAGCTGTGGTGAATCTGCAAGTAGAGATCGATGGATCAAAGCTCAGCGAAGAGCAACTGAATCAACGGATCGAAAAAGCGTTGGATGGTCAGTAAAATCAAGGCGTAGTGTGGTTTCCAAATCAGCAAACCAGTATCATTGCCGCCAGTTCATTATTCATTCTATAAAGGGATATCGATGAAAGTAACCGTATTTGGTTCAGGCTACGTAGGCTTGGTAACCGGTGCTTGCCTGGCTGAGGTGGGCAATGATGTTGTCTGCATGGATGTGGATAGTAATAAGATTGAGATGCTCAATCGGGGGCAGATTCCGATCTATGAACCAGGTCTCGATGCGATGGTTGAACGCAATGCTCAGGCGGGGCGTCTCAGTTTCACTACTGATGTGACCAAAGCGGTGGATCATGGTCTGTTTCAGTTTATTGCTGTGGGTACCCCTCCGGATGAGGATGGTTCTGCCGACCTTCAGTATGTACTCGCTGTTGCTGAGTCAATCGCAGAGCATATGGACGACTACCGGGTAGTGGTGGACAAATCCACCGTACCGGTCGGCACCGCAGACAAAGTGCGGGAGCGCATCGCGTCAACCATGCAGACCCTGGGTAAGCAGGTCGAGTTTGATGTGGTTTCAAATCCGGAATTCCTTAAAGAGGGTGCTGCGCTGGACGATTTTATGAAACCGGATCGGATTATCATTGGCACGGATAATCCACGCACCACTGAGCTATTGCGGGCGCTCTATACCCCCTTCAACCGCAATCACGACCGATTGATTGCGATGGACATACGCTCCGCGGAGTTAACCAAATATGCCGCCAATGCGATCCTGGCCACCAAGATCAGCTTTATGAATGAACTTTCTAATCTGGCTGAGCGGTTGGGTGCCGATATTGAGCAAGTTCGTCATGGTATCGGTGCGGATAACCGTATCGGCTATGCTTTCATCTATCCAGGCTGTGGTTATGGTGGTTCCTGTTTTCCCAAGGACGTCAGTGCCTTGGAGCGTACCGCCAAAGAAGTCGGCTATGATGCTCAGCTATTGACTGCAGTGGAAGCGGTCAACTACCGCCAGAAACGGGTGTTGGTGGAAAAAATCATGCGTCACTATGATGGCGATATTAAAGGTAAGACTTTTGCTCTCTGGGGGCTCTCTTTCAAACCCAATACCGACGATATGCGTGAAGCCTCAAGTCGGGTGCTGATGGAGTCACTCTGGGAGGCTGGCGCATCGGTACGGGTCTTCGACCCGGAAGCCATGGAGGAGTGTCGTCGAATCTACGGTGAGCGGGACGACCTGGTCTATTGCGACAACCAGGAGGGCACGCTAGAGAGCGCGGATGCGCTGATCGTGGTGACTGAATGGCAGGTCTTCAGGAGTCCCGATTTCGATCAGATCAAACAGACGCTGCAGGCGCCGGTTGTCTTTGATGGCCGCAATATCTACGATCCAGCCCGTATGAAAGAGTCTGGATTCAGCTACTACGCCATCGGGCGTGGTGATTGATCGAAACTACCTGAAGTGGCGCCTCCATCGTGAGGCGCCCAGCACAACATCCATCCCCATCCTTAGTAAGCCACCTCAAAGCAGTTGAGTGGTTGCCGTCAGTTCATCAGCTCTGAGAGTAAGATTTCACACCTTCAACCTAAAAAAAGATCAGTTGACCGCTCCATTCTAATAGCAGGTGTTTGATTATGATGAAAATCGCTTCGATGGTTATTAATTTCCCCGGCCCTTAAGCCTTAACCGGCGAAGATCTTTCATAGAACAACCACTTTCGGGTTTTATGAAAGTCAATATTCCACCGCTCTATCGGCTTTGATACTATCCGGGCCTCGCTCTATTTCAGCCAGGATATGAGATGTCTATTTCACAACGTATTGCAGATGAACTGAGTATACGAATCAACCAGGTCGATGCGGTAGTCGGTCTGCTTGAAGAGGGCGCGACCGTACCCTTTATCGCCCGCTATCGAAAAGAGGTTACCGGGGGGCTGGATGATACTCAGCTGCGCCATTTGGTGGAGCGTCTCAGTTATCTGAATGAGTTGGAAGAGCGACGTGAAGCTGTACTGAAATCGGTCGAGGAACAGGGAAAGATGACCGATCAGCTGAAAGCCTCGCTGCTAGCAGCCGATACCAAGACCCGACTGGAAGATCTCTATCTCCCCTTCAAGCCAAAGCGCCGTACCAAAGCACAGATCGCCCGAGAGGCCGGATTGGCGCCACTGGCTGAAGCGCTACTGGCTGATCCCACTTTGCAGCCTCAGAAGAAGGCAGAGGCCTACCTCAATGAAGAGAAAGGGGTGGCGGATGTGGATGCCGCCCTGGACGGGGCGAAACAGATTCTGATGGAGCAGTTTGCCGAGGATGCGGAGCTGGTGGGACGGCTGCGTGAACATCTCTGGGAAAACGGCTCACTGACCTCCAAGCTGGTTGAGGGAAAGGAGAAAGAGGGCGCCAAATTTTCAGACTATTTTGATTACAGTGAGACGATCAATAAGATTCCATCCCATCGGGCTTTGGCCTTGTTCAGGGGGCGTCAGGAGGGGATCCTCAGTCTGGAGTTGGTTTTACCTGAAGATGAGGGTTTGAAAGCGGCTGAAATGGGGGTGGCGGAACGAATGATTGCCCGTCAGATGGGTGTGCATGATGAAGGACGGCCTGCCGATGATTGGTTGAAAGGTGTGGTGCGCTGGGCTTGGCGGATCAAGATCTTTACCCATCTGGACAATAATTTGAAAACCCGTCTGCGAGAGGCTGCGGAGGAGGAGGCAATCAAGGTTTTTGCCCGTAACCTGCACGACCTCCTACTCGCCTCACCCGCTGGCCCTCGGGCCACCATCGGATTGGATCCCGGCTTGAGAACCGGCGTCAAAGTGGCGGTGATCGATGCCACCGGCAAAGTGGTGGAAACCGCAACCATCTATCCTCATGTACCAAAAAAACAGTGGCAGGAATCCCTGAAAACACTGGCGGATCTAGCAGAAAAATTCAAAGTGGAGCTGGTCAGTATCGGTAATGGCACGGCCTCCCGTGAGACTGATCGCCTGGTGGCGGATCTGATCAAACTCTATCCAAAGTTGAGACTGACCAAAGTGATGGTCAGTGAAGCGGGGGCATCGGTCTATTCAGCTTCCGAATTTGCCGCGCAGGAGTTTCCAGAGATGGATGTTTCGCTACGTGGCGCAGTCTCCATTGCCCGGCGGCTGCAGGATCCGCTGGCTGAGTTGGTAAAAATAGAGCCCAAGTCGATTGGTGTAGGACAGTATCAACACGACGTCTCCCAATCCAGACTGGCCCGCCAGTTGGATGCGGTTGTCGAGGATTGTGTGAATGCGGTCGGTGTGGATATCAATACAGCCTCAGCGCCACTACTGAATCGAGTCGCGGGTCTCTCCACGCTGATGGCCGATAATGTGGTGAAGTTTCGTGATGAGCATGGCGCCTTCGCTGATCGAAAGGCGATCCTCAAGGTGCCCCGCATAGGCGAGAAGGCTTTTGAGCAGTGTGCCGGATTTCTACGTATTATGAATGGCACCAACCCCCTTGATGCGTCGGCTGTGCATCCAGAAGCCTATCCCGTGGTCGAACGGATTTTGGCAAAAACCGGGCGTGAGATGTCGGGTTTGATTGGCGATTCCCCATTCCTGAAAAAACTCTCCGCCAAGGATTTTACCGATGAAAAATTTGGTCAGCCGACTGTGGTAGATATCATCCGCGAGTTGGAAAAACCGGGTCGGGATCCCAGGCCTGAATTCAAAACCGCAAGCTTCAAAGAGGGCGTGGAAAATCTGCAAGACCTGAAAAGCGGCATGATTCTGGAAGGGGTGGTCACCAACGTCACCAACTTTGGCGCCTTTGTTGATATCGGTGTTCACCAGGATGGCCTGGTGCACATCTCGGCTCTATCAGACAAGTTTGTCAAAGATCCCCATGAGGTTGTTAAAGCGGGTGAATTGGTGAAAGTCAAAGTTATGGATGTGGATATCCCTCGTAAACGCATCGCACTCTCCATGCGCCTCACCGATGAAGTGACTGCAACGCGTGCAGAAAAGAGTTCGCAAAACAGCAGAAACGATAAGCAGAAACAGTCGCCAAGAACAAAGAAGAAAACATCACCGACACCAAGAGGTGCCATGGCAGAAGCCTTTGCTAAATTGGGCAAGCTCTAAATCAAGTGCTCAATGGATATCGCTGAAAAGTAGGTTCAATGCCAGGACGATAAACGCCAGGCCTGCAATCCGATGCAGGGTTTGCTGGGCCTTGGGGGATTGATTGGGCCTGCTTCCCAGGCTGCGGGCCAGAAGCGAGATGGCGCCAAGCGTCGTCAGGGTGACGATGACGAACAGCAGGCCTAGCAGCACGATCTGTTGCGCCACTGGCCCTCTGTCGGTACCCGGCGCCGACAAGTTTAAGCAAGGTGATAGCAAGTGGTGATGTTTTCAATAGCGTGGCAAATCCAAGTGCAACTACCAGGGTGTGTGCAATCAGACCGGTACAGAGACCCACAAAGTCACCAGATAGCCCTTATCCCTTCCTGGCATTGCTGACTGGGTCAGGATAAAGATGTTGTCTGGGTCAGGCGCAATGCACTGCACGAAAGATCAGGTAATCATACATTGACGTCTTAGTTATAGGATGTTGCTTGATTATGGTTTTGACTGACTAGGAAATGTTGTCATGATTTCGTAATAGGTAAAACGGAACTTGAGGGGTTGGTGTGTTCCGTATAATGTAATTTACGCTACACGTAAATGAGCAGGATGATCATAATCTCTTATTTTATGATCCTGCTGACAGGTAAGAATACCTCCGCATAAGCGCCCTTTAGCAATGTCATTACCACCACTGCGTTTAAACCTAATTTGAGCAAGCAAAGAGATGTGCTGTCTAGCGAAAAAATAGATGATGCCAAAAACGTATTAATTTTCAGCCAGATTTACGTTACTGTATCATGAATCTCGGTGGATTGCTCTAAATTCATCAGGCCTCGATTTCTCCGTTAAACAGATCATTAAGTGATAGGATGCTTGGCGGAAAAATAGATCTGGCTCGAAAGAGATCAAACAAGAAAACGGCAGTGATAAAGTACAAAATTGGAATCCTTGAGCTGTTTGTAAACAACTATCTCAAGTTTTACATGGTGCCTGTTGCGGTTACCTGGGTCAAGGCTATGAGGGATATTTGGACAAAAAGGTGTAACTGTTAAGGATTGCCGTAGAGAAAGCCAAAATCACGGACATGATAAAAACTGATTGGAAGCGCCTGCTGAAAGATGGTCATAAGAGTGCTCTATCTTTAGCGGTTCAGGTTTTTGGCTATATCCGAATCTCGCAAAGACATAGTATTCAATTGACAGCAATATAATATGGTTGTCGAGGGTATTCATGGTGTTCGAAATCTAGCTGGAATTCGAGCAGGAATGTCAAGACCTCCAACTACCAAGAAAATCATATCAGTAAACGCATCTAATGTTCGAAACCCACAGGCTCTATTTTTTACGATTTTCACAATCCGATTAAGCCCTTCTCCAATAGCATTAGACAATCATGTTTCTACAAATGCCACTACCCCATCATAATGCCTGCGTAGTGTGCCAACAAATTTTCTCAATGGATCCAAACGGCTTCTTAGTGCGCGGGTCGTCCAACCTTTTAAAAACCGCTCTGCCACCCATGTGGCCCTGCATTCCCAAAACCTTTCAAACTCATCCTTCAAGCGCTAGGCACGATAAATTCGGCTATTTG
>JARRQD010000082.1:5311-21924 GCA_037382205.1 Candidatus Thiodiazotropha sp. | reverse complement strand
CCATAGCGGATCAGGTAGAGCAGGGCGATGGCCCACCACATATGTACATTCCAGGCATCCGGGTAGACAAACAGCTGGATCACCGCCGTCATGATCAATAGGGAGAGGGCGGCGAAGCGTGTAAACAGGCCAAAAATCAACAGGATCGGAAACAGATGTTCCGCATAGGTTGCCAGGTAGGCCGCCAGCTGGTGCGGAATCAAAGGCAGATTGTACTCATGCTCGAACAGAAAGTAGGTCGACTGAGTGATATCGAGAAATCCCGACACCTTGGAACGCCCTGAGATCCAGAAGGTATAGGCAGTCGCGCCTCTGGCGAGTAGCGCGATCAGCCAGTCTGGAACCAGTTTAGCGATGAAGTCGAAAAACGGGTTTAGAATGTTGATTATTGTGTTCATGTTATTTCATTAAAACAGTTATACAGTTCTGGTCTGGTTGGCTACGAATGGACACTTATCACCGCAAACAATCGCAAATCACCGATCACTGTGATTAATATTCAGGTTATTTCGCTGACATCCGGGATTTTTATCTCATTGGTGAATGTGCCATCTAACAGATGTTGGGCAAAGAACTGTTGTAGGTCGAACTCAGGCTCGACTTCGATGGCAGATTCAAATGCCTGAGCAACATTTGCGGCATCTGCTAACCGACTCAACAGTTCGAATTCGCCTTTGGAGAGTTCACGCACTTCAACTGTAGATTGTGGACGGATCACGGCCAAACGACAGCCCCCCTCATCCAGAGAGATCACCTCATCATGAGTGCTGTCCTGATGGACCATCCAGATTCGCTGAATCGGATAATCTGAGGCCAAAAGCTGCATGGAACTATGGGGCTGCAACTGAAAACCGGTAATAACATCACTGGACAAGTGGGCAATCTGCTCCGCCCGTAGAGGTACCTCATCCGCAGCATGGTAGGCCGCCGTCCAAGCGAACTCCAGACGGGCAATATCGCTCAGATAGGGGAGAGCTGACAACTCAGGGATAGCCGACAGAAAATCGGCGAAGTGCTCACCATACAGCAACAGTGTTCTTTCACTTGGTGGATCGTTACGTACATAGGCCGTGGCCAACATACGAAACGCCTCATCACCCAGTAGACGCTTGATCACCGGATACATATCAGCAACGGCATCACCGTTTAATACAATGAAATTGTTGCGATAGACCTGGAATCTCTGCAGCGCCAGATGATCGTCTGCAATCTCACTAAGGAGCGCAGCGGGCGGTTCCTCCGAGCTCAGCAAGGCATCACAAAAATCTCTTTGCAATTCAGCCAGCAAGCGCATTATTGACCTCCAGATTCTGTTGCCCATCCATCAGACTTTGAGCTGCGGTCACCTCCCGCAGCAGCTGAGGGAATTCCGGGATATTGCTGTCCCACTCAATCAACGTTGGCGCCAGCCCAGTTTCCGTAATAAAGTGACGATAATGCGCCCAGACTTCAGTGCAGACCGGAGATCCGTGATCATCGATCCTTAAAATCTCACCTGCAACCTGCTGTACCGAGTGACCCGAGAGATGAATCTCACCGACCAAAAAGACGGGTATCTCGGCCAGATATTCTCCAATATCCCAACTGTGATTACTGCAGGAAACAAACACATTGTTCACATCCACCAGCAGACCCGCGCCGCTGCGCTTAGCCGCTTCAACGAAGAAGACCTGCTCTGGCATCTCGCTGGCTTTAAACTGCAGATAGCTGGAGGGATTTTCGATAAGAATTCTTCTTTGTAGATAGTTCTGCACCTGATCGATGTGTTCGACCATGTTCTGCAGACTCTCCTCGGTATAGACCAGAGGCATCAGATCATGGGTATACCACTCATAGCCATGACTCCAGGAGAGGTGCTCGGAAACCAGGCCAGGCTCGAATCGATCCACCAACAGCTTCAACTGCTTGAGGTGCTCCCTGTCCAGTGGCTGATGGCTACCAAGGGATGTACCAACGCTGTGCAGTGAAAGGGGATAGTCCTGGCGTATCCGTTCAAGATATTTCAGTGGCGGGCCACCCCGGCCCATGTAGTTTTCCGGATGAACTTCGAACCAGCCCACATCGGGCTGCTCATCGATCACCGATTGGTAGTGCTGCGACTTCAAACCCGCCCCGGCCCGAACTGGCACCGGGGATGGTTTTATGCCGGACTTTGTTATTGATTGCATATCAGGTCCAGCAACTCGGCTTACATCTTCTCAGCAAGACTGCCGCCGACAATCTTTTCACAAGTGCCCTTCAGCACCAGCATCCAGGCGTTACCCTGTGCATCGGTGGTCGAGGAACCGGCACAGCTGGTACCAGGCCCGGCCTTACAATCATTCTTACCGGCTTTGGCGACGCCGTAACACTTTTCCGTAACTGCCGCGTTGGCTACACCAATTGATGAGAGAGCAACTGCAGTAGTCATGGCCGCAGCGACGATGGTGGAAGTGGTTGATTTTTTCATAGTTAACTCCTCCTACAGAGTTATGGTCTAGTATTAATCGTGATGCGCTGAACGCATTTCGTTAAATCTGAACGTGTACAAGAAACCCTTGTGTCTGTTGATACGCATGCAACTTATGTTTGGATTCAATTTTTTAACCGCTCGATTTCATTTTCCTTCAGCAAATCTTGTGATGAATATGTGGATATGCGAAAAAACTCTATTCAATTCAATACAGGTGTCACAACAGAGATCCGATATCGGCTTGTGTTGTATACAACTTAACAATTGACGCTCGTGAAAGGCCTCACGAAAGTATCACTTATATGGAGATCTTCTGAGCTCGAAAAATGCTCGTAGAACCTTTTTGATCAACAGATGATTGCGGAGGCAAATCTTGCTAACATATTGGAATTATTCAATAATATATGATTCATTTGTAATAATGGCAGGATAAGCTGATTGATAAACATCCCGTCTTGTCTTGCTTACATGTTTAACTTTTCTATCACACTGAAAGCTGCAGATGTTTGGGTCGACCAATAAACCAATCTGTCACGGTGAAACCGGCTGCAAAATGCATACATAAAGTCCCTGATTTCGCTGTACTACTCAGAGATAGGGATGCCTTGCTGAGTGTCACAGCTTAAAACAAGGCTTTAATATTGTTTTCTACTCGAGATCGCAACTTTTACCTCGAAGACACCTCACTAGTTCTTGTGATTTCTTCTCAACCCCTCGAATGGTTAAATTCAATCAAGCCAACAACAGATAAGCTATGAGTAATGACTATGAAAACAATCAATATATTACTTACTGTAATCTTATTGACGCTCTTGTCCGGACAAGCTGCTGCCCTCTGGAGCGCCACCTCACATCGAAATACTTGGTATATCAAACAAGGGGATGTCATGATTCCAATGCCTGATGAAAAAACGGCGAAAAAAACAGCGAAAAAGAATAACAAAGCAATTAAAAGAGGTAAGAAACGCACTGAAAGCGTATACGATGACGGCAGTGGCACTTGCGATAATCCACTTTTCAACTGCTAATGTGTGCTACTAGAAAGGCAACAATCTGACTGATGTTCGACACGGAGATGAATTCAATGAAAAATTACAGATACCTGATTTTGGCTATTGCACTCTCCTCAACACAAATCTGGGCTGGTGAATGGGTTGCGGAACCCAATCCTGCCGGTCCGGGCTGGACAGCGACTAATGGTAAATACCTTATAGAAACACCAGATGAAAAATCAGCGAAAAAAGTAGCCAAAAACATGAATAAAGCCGATAAAAAAAGTAAGAAAAAGAAGGGCGTTTATGATGATGGCAGCGGTGCTTGCGATGATCCACGTATAAACTGTTAAGATGGTCAATTATTCCAAACTCATACCCAGGATAACTTTAGCTTCGCTCGTGCTTTGTGCCAGAGTAACGAGTGCTGCAGCTTCCGGACGGGTACTAGTGTGGTGCTTTGTCGCTACTCCCGATGCATCTGGATAGGGCATTGTTGTTTTCTCTTATATTGAATTATCGCCTCGAATCACTGAGATATCACTGGTAGAAACTGAGTTTATACTATCTTCAATTGTAGCTTGGAACCACTCTTTATAGAGAAGTGGTAAATCCTCTGATGATCTGCAAGCATTTGGTTTTGTAAATCTGAATAGAAGAGATACTTACCACCAACAATCATAACCAGCGCCATCACCGCACGAAGGATTGCCGCGGCATAACCGATGCCAACACCATTAGCCCAAGCAGTAAATCCAAGTTCGTAATCTGTTAATCCGGTATTACAAACCAAAGTAATGCACCAATTAGCCCGTAGGTTGGGGTGAGTGGAGCGAACCCCGACACACAGCAAAATCTAGATGAATAGCACCTCGCATGAAAAGGCATGATGGCTTAATCTTTATTGAGGAGTACGCGCGATACGTGAGTTGTTGTTGGGGTTCGTTTAACTCACACCAACCTACAAGCTTGAAGCGTTTTCAGGGGCTCTAATACAACTTCAAGGCCAATGGATGCCAATTTATTCTGCTAACTCACTGAGTACATTGTCAGCCTTTCCTTGTTTCTGATATACATCATCAATTTCCACTTCAAATTCATTAGCCAAGTATTGCCGGGTTAGTACTCTCGTCTTCATTCCATTTATAATACCTTGCTTTAAAAGTGCTAAGTTATTAACTTCCAAGGCATGGAAATCTCCACCAAGTTGGAAACCTTCAATAGCATTCGCATCAGGATCGAACCAAATCACTTTTTTGTTTAAAAGATCAATTACTCTTAATTGTGAAGGCATTTTTACAATGACCAAACCTAACCCAGCTGCTTTCCCATAAACATCAGGAGCCAGATATTCAAAAAGATAGTTAACGCCTGAATCAACAAGTTTACTACTTAACTCTTCAAAGCCATCATAGGTTGGATATTCTGCTAAATAATCAGCTTTAGGTGGCAAATTAACATGAGGCATTTTTGGGTGGATACCTGAATAGTGTTGAGCATAATCATTGGCTAAACCATGCTTATAGCTCTCAAGAATATCCTTATCGTTTACTATGCTGAATAGCTCATACGCATTAATACCACCATTCAAAAGTTCATCATTCACTGTTACTGTTAATTCAACATCCGGATTCCACAATCCACTTATGTCTAAAGAAGTAGTATTAGTTTCAAGCCACAATACTCTATACAGGAGTTCATGGTAGTTAACCTTCTTATTAACCATGAAGAAACTCGTTGCCACTTTTCATACACAAACCAAATCTACATTTTCTTCAAGGTTTTTACTTGAAGAAAATGTACTCTCTATATAGCTAATATTTGCTGTCGTAGGAGAAACTTGCTCAATACCAATTGGTATCACTATGATCACCCCATGGCCTGATTTGTTACCAGAATATAACCAATACTCTTTACCATTTACTCTCTTTATCTTATTTGGTAGACCAATTTTTTCTGTTACAACAGATTTATTATCAGACCCGACAAATAGCTTTGCATTTTCAAGCTGAGAGGTTCTTTGGATTGATGAACAGGCAGATAGAATAAATATTAGCAGTAAAATACTTCCATTTTTCACGACAAACTCCAACTTCTAAAAACTTCAATTCTCATTTGGATACAGTCCGTAATATTTCCGAGCAATACAATGTGCCCAGAATACAAAACAACGTACTCATTTAATTTGATATAAATCTGAAACCTAAAGATAGGCATTTTAATACATTACTGATAGTCTCAGATTTTACTAACGAACAGTATCGACCAAATGAACAATACCTTGAATATATTTGTGGACTGCCTTAAATATCAAAAAAGAAATGTGCTTCGGAATGCGCCACTAACACCATTCATTCGATCCACGGGCTGTTAATTGAATTTAAAGTAGGAAGGTAGCGAGTTATAGATTCTTTTCTAACACTCTTCCGTCTCAGCCTGCATGCCACCCAAAAGGGCATCCAGTCCACGTCCTAATCCTCTTATCTTTGCCGCCATGTCTGCTACCCGTTAGTAATCATTTAAAGCCCGTAGGGTGGGGTGAGTGGAGCGAACCCCAACACACAGCGAAGTCTAGATGAATAGCACCTAGTGTGGTGTCGTGTTCTTTTTCTGGTCTACCGCTGAGGCGAGGAGACTGTCAATCAAGTTATTAAATTAAAAGAGTCCCCTTAATCCTTAAAAAAATCTTTATGAAGAAAGTGTGAGAAACTAGGAAAATAGTGGCAAAACCGTATGATGAAAGCGTGGTGCTCTACAAACATACAATGGTAACTTGATGTTCTACACCCAATTATCTAGTCGCAAGGCATCCACCCGTTCGAACTCTTTCAGGTTATTAGTCACCAGTGTTAAACCCTCACTTCTGGCATGCCCCGCGATATGCAGATCATTAACACCTATGGGCGTACCTTTACGCTCCAAGTCAGCCCGTATATCCCCGTAGTGAGCAGCTGCTTTATTTGCATACTCCAACACTGTCAATCGGGAAGCAAAATCTTCGATTTGTCGCAGGTTATGATCAGGCCTAGCACTTTTCTCAACACCGTGCATCAATTCAGCTAAGGTGATCGAACTGATGCATAATTGGCCGGCATGACGGTTAAAGACCTCCAATGCCTTTTGCGGGCGTTTTTTGATCACATAAATGGCAATATGTGTATCGAGCATGTATTTCAACATCAAAAAGCTTCCCGTTCAGATTGCTCTTGGGAAGCTCGCTCTTCCATAAAATCGTCGCTGACACCCTCCTCTGAAAGAAAAAAACTGTCCCAAGTGTTCTCCACAGGAGACAAAATCCGATCCTTACCAACAACGCGAACAGTTACTTGTTTTACTCCATCGGGAAATCGCTTATCAGCAGGTAGCCTGACTGCCTGAGTACGGTTATTTACAAATACTGACCCTTTAGACATGGTGAGCTCTCCTTAGAACTATATACACTGAGTATATAGCATACTCACTATTTAGCAAGTGGGTATAGAATCTACATTGGGAAATCCTACGATAAAATTTTGGTGCTCTACATGTTAGTTCAACCTAAAAAGATCAGTTCGACAGCGTGAAGGGTGCGCTTGTGGTGGTGCAGGGCAAGGGTCGCTCCTGCACATCCATGTGCCCGCGACACTTGTGCATCCCTGCACGGCGCGCAATAGCCTGCTATTAGAATGGAGCGGTCAACTGATTTTTTTAGGTTCAATATTTGTTGGGGTGCCCTGGTTCTGTTTACCAAGAGATAAGTAGGGTGGATAAGCCCAGCCCAACGCATCCACCCTACACATAGCTTAACTTACCGGTATTGAGGAGGGGCAATAGTAATCCCTAGACTACACCGACCTAGCAAAAAAATATGTATCTTATTAGCGTGTATCTATGCTGTTAACGGAATCAACATTCGCATGGAGGAATATGAGACATTCAATAGGATCGCTGTAAATACACATCAATGCCTCATGTAGAGTAAAGGCACCGTAATATTGGTCAAGCAAATTTATGGATATCAAGTCTCATTAAGTATTAAATGCAGCTGACATCAATTGCTGCTCATTTTTATTTGCTCATCAACTTAATATCCTGAAGCTTGCGACCAAGCTCATCGTCACTTGCGACATTAGCCAGATCTTCCACCAACCCCAGCACACCCAACACAGCCACATAATGATTCAATTTTTTGATGATCATAAGCTCCATTCCCCATACATGCTCGCTGCCAACGAGAAAAATACGGTTTATCGCCCATGTGACAAACTCATTGATTGAGTTAGTTGTACAAAACCAATTGCTACTTGATATGGTCGAGTATCCCTTCCAACTCATCCAGACTGTTATAGCCGATTACCAACTTGCCTTTACCCTTCGAACCCTGCTGCAGATCCACCTTGGCACCCAGTTTTTCCGAAAGATCTGTAACCAAACGTTTGATGTCAGGATCCATCTGCTGGGCCACAGGCTTAGGTTTTGGATTTTCCGTCTCACTCTGCAGGCGACGCACCAGTCGCTCGGTCTCTCTCACCGACAGGCCCTGACTGACGACGAGATTCGCTGCCTTGGTCTGATCATCACCCTTCAAGCCGAGGAGGGTGCGGGCATGGCCCATTTCGAGTCGACCTTTTTCTACCAGGCCTTTGACCTCTTCATTGAGTTCCAACAGACGCAGCAGATTGGTCACCGTAGTGCGCGACTTGCCAACAGCCTTGGCGACCTCCTGATGGGTCAAGCCGAACTCATGGAGTAAACGGCTTAGAGCATTGGCCTCTTCCAGCGGATTGAGATCCTCCCGTTGGATGTTCTCAATCAGACCCATCGCCATGGCGGCTTCTTCGGTAACCTCTTTGATCACCACTGGGATCTCATCCAGTCCAGCCTGTTGGGCGGCCCGCCAACGGCGTTCACCGGCAATCAGCTCGTATCGGTCATTTTCTACAGCACGTACAACGACCGGCTGGATCACCCCTTGGGCGGCAATCGAGTCGGCCAGTTCACGTAGACTGTCCGAATCAAACTCGCGACGGGGCTGATAACGACCCCGTTGAATCAGATCAACCGGTAGACGGGCTAAGTTGTCCCGTTTGGTCTCTTTACCACTGCCGCTTATGCCACTGTCGGTGGTTGAGACTTTCTCTTCCGTCTCAGCCTGCATGCCACCCAGCAGCGCATCCAGTCCACGACCTAAACCTCTTTTCTTTGCCGCCATCTCTCTTTTCCGTTATACCGTTTGAGCTTCACTGTTACGCATACGATGCCGACGCGTCAGCTCACTGGCCAGCGCCAGATAGGCCGTTGCGCCTCGGGATTGTTTATCATAGAGCAACACCGGAAGACCGTGACTCGGCGCCTCGGCCACCCGCACATTGCGCGGTATGATGGTGTTGAAAACTGCGTCTTTGAAGTGAGCCAGCAACTGTCCGGACACATCGATGGCCAGATTGTTTCGTGGATCGTGCATGGTGCGCAGAAATCCTTCGATCTGTAGATTGCGATTGAGGTGAGAGCGGATCTGCTCAACCGTGTTCATCAGTGCCGACAATCCCTCCAGGGCATAATATTCTGTTTGGATGGGGATCAGCACCCCATTGGCCGCAACCAGGGCATTGAGGGTCAGCATGTTCAGTGAGGGGGGACAGTCGACCAGAATATAGTCGTAATCCTGCTTGGCCGGAGCCAGGGCAATATCAAGACGCTTTTCCCGCATCGGTATGTTCATCAAGCCCACTTCGGCCGCCGTCAGATCGGCGTTTGAGGGGATCACATCAAAGCCCCCTTCCGGGGAGGTCATCAGGGTCTCTCGCAGAGTGGCATCTCCCAACAGCAGTTCACAACTGGTGTTGTCCAGATCGTGCTTGTCGATACCGCTGCCCATGCTGGCATTACCTTGGGGGTCAAGATCCACCAGCAGCACACGTTTTTTCATGGCAGCCAGGGAGGCAGCCAGATTCACCGTGGTGGTGGTCTTGCCGACACCACCCTTCTGGTTGGCAATGGAGATGATGTAACCCATTTTGGTCTACTTGATTCCACAGTTGCAGGAATCGCCTATCATAACGGCACAGCCGCCCAAGGTGGTAACTTTCTTGGAAAAGTTCCACTCAAGCGGTCGATATCACCCCATTAAATGGTAATTTCTGGGGTATTCTTCTGTCTGACGGTCACCAAACAGCGCTCCCCGTCGGTGAAAGGTACGTTGAGGGTCGTTACTCTCGAATCGTAGTCTGCGGTGATTTCAGCGATCTCCTGCTCCGGGTTGCGTCCTTTCATCGCCAACAGCAGACTCTCGCTACTGCGCAGATGTCGACTCACTTCAAGCAGTCTTGATAGGCTCGTCATGGCGCGTGCGGTCAGCAGATCAAAGGGCTGTTTCGGCTGATAGGCCTCGACACGACTGTGTACCGGCTGGCAGTGATCCAAAGCCAATTCCATCACCACCTGTCGCAGGAAACGGATCTTTTTGCTGTTGCTATCGAGTAGGGTGAATGGCATATCCGGTCGCATGATCGCCAGAGGAATACCCGGCAATCCAGGACCGGTGCCCATATCGAGACAGTTGGCGCCCTGCAGATAGGGCAGCAGCATCAGGCTGTCGAGCAGATGTCTGGAGACCATCTCCAGAGGATCACGTACAGCGGTCAGATTGAAGGCCTTGTTCCATTTGTACATCAACCCAAGATAGTCGAGCAGTTGCTGCTGTTTTTGACCTTCCAGATTCAAGCCCATCAAGGCGGTGCCTTCGGCAAGCCGCTGAGCACAAACGATTTTGTTGAAATCAGACATGATCAGGCGGAACGCTTCTTTAGATGGATCAGCAACAGCGATATGGCGGCTGGGGTAACACCGGGTATGCGCCCCGCCTGTCCCAGGGTCTGGGGCCGGTGACGCTGGAACTTCTCTCGCACTTCTGAGGAGAGGCCCCGCACGTTGGCATAGTCCAGATCCTCAGGCAGTACCACCGATTCATTGGCGCGCTGTTTTTCGATTTCGCCCTGCTGGCGGGCGATGTAGCCGGCATATTTGGCCTGTACCTCCAGCTGCTCAACCGCTTGCGGATCCTCCACACCCGGGCCGAGACGGGGAATGGTCATCAGCTCCCGGTAGCTGACATTGGGTCTGGCCAGCAGATTTAACGCGCTGGCCTCTTTCGTTAGGTCACCGCCCAGGATTCGTTCCGACTGTTCGGTATCCACATCGGCTGGCCGCAACCAAATATCCTTCAACCGCTGCTGTTCCTGTTCGATGTTCTCCCGTTTGCGGCAGAATGCCTCCCAGCGCTGATCGTCGACAACCCCCAGTTGACGCCCGGTTTCGGTGAGTCGCAGATCCGCATTGTCCTCTCTGAGTAGCAACCGGTATTCAGCACGACTGGTAAACATCCGGTAGGGCTCCTGAGTTCCCTGGGTAATCAGGTCATCGACCAGTACTCCCAGATAGGCCTCGTCTCTTCTCGGCGACCAGGATTCCAATTCTCTACTGAAACGCACCGCATTGATACCGGCCAGAAGACCCTGGGCCGCCGCCTCTTCATAGCCGGTGGTGCCGTTTATCTGACCGGCAAAAAAGAGCCCATCGAGGTATTTGGTCTGCAGCGATGACTTCAGATCACGCGGATCGAAAAAGTCATACTCGATGGCGTAGCCGGGGCGGGTAATATGGGCTTTTTCAAACCCCTTCATCGAACGTACCAGCTGATACTGGATATCGAAGGGCAGACTGGTGGAGATACCGTTGGGGTAGATTTCGTGGGTGTCGAGCCCCTCTGGTTCGATAAAAATCTGATGGGAGTCCTTATCGGCAAAGCGCACGATCTTGTCTTCAATAGAAGGGCAGTATCTCGGACCGACCCCCTCGATCACCCCGGCGTACATGGGTGAACGGGATAGCCCGCCACGAATGATCTCATGGGTCTGCTGATTGGTGTGTGTAATATGGCAACTAAGCTGTGGCGGATGCTGCTCCCTGGAACCAAGAAAAGAGAATACTGGGGTTGGCGCGTCGCCGGGTTGAGCCTGCAGTTGACTGTAATCAATCGAACGGCCATCGATTCTGGGCGGGGTTCCGGTCTTCAGTCGCTCCACCTGAAAGGGAAGATCTCTGAGACGTTGTGAAAGGGCATTCGAAGGGGGATCCCCAGCCCGGCCCCCCTCATAGTTTGAAAGTCCGATGTGGATACGCCCACCAAGGAAGGTACCCACCGTTAGCACAACTGCCTCGGCGCGGAATTTCAGTCCCATCTGAGTCACCACGCCGGTGACCCGATTCTGCTCGACCAGCAGATCATCCACCGCCTGCTGAAACAGTTGCAGGTTGGGCTGATTCTCCAGTCGATGACGAATCGCCGCTTTATAGCGCAGCCGATCCGCCTGGGCCCGAGTGGCTCTCACCGCAGCCCCCTTACGGGAGTTGAGGATACGAAACTGGATACCGCCAAGATCGGCCGCCTGGGCCATGGCGCCACCCAATGCATCCACCTCTTTGACCAGATGGCCTTTACCGATTCCGCCAATCGCCGGATTGCAACTCATCTGGCCGAGGGTTTCGATATTGTGGGTCAGCAATAGGGTCTGAGCACCCATCCGCGCAGCCGCCAAGGCTGCTTCTGTACCGGCATGGCCGCCGCCGACGACAATCACATCAAACTTATCGGTAAACAACATTGTCATATCTATTCACAGAGTCTCTGCTTGCCTCAACTACCCATTGCGTAGTCAGGCAAACTGAAACGAATCTTTACGAATCCGGCATTTTAACTGATTCATTCCGCTAATGAGATGTTTTATCAGACACGGTCGGCTTCACTATAGCCATTTTTGCTGTGGCAATCGTAAATCCCACCCTTTTTATGATGAGATTTTGATCGCCAACTACTGCCAGGTTACAGAGGATTATTGTCACTCAGCCAGATCTTACTAAACCTAATCCAACACTCTGCCGATCAGTTATGCTGATACCATTCAAACGGATCTATCAACTTTAGAGACGTTAATCAGCCCGATCTAAATACGAGGAAAAATCATGGGTCCTGAATTAGCTGAGGTCATCAAAGCGGCTGGTAATATCCTGCTTGGTAAACAAGAAGTGATCAAACTCTCGCTGACCTGCCTGCTCGCCAGGGGGCACCTGTTGATCGAAGATGTACCCGGTGTGGGTAAAACCACCCTGGCACACACCCTGGCGCATCTACTGGGACTCCACTATCAAAGGATACAATTCACCAGCGATCTATTACCCTCCGATATCATCGGCGTCTCGGTATTCGATACCAATCAACACACTTTTCAATTTCACCCTGGGCCGATCTTCGCCCAGGTCGTACTTGCCGATGAGATCAATCGGGCTACCCCCAAGGCTCAGAGCGCTCTGCTTGAAGCGATGGAGGAGCGGCAGGTCACCACCGACGGGACAACCTACAACCTGCCGGAACCCTTTTTTGTCATCGCCACCCAGAATCCGAGTCATCAGGTTGGCACCTTTCCCTTACCCGAATCCCAACTCGATCGCTTTTTGATGTGCATCAGCATTGGTTATCCCGGCAGAAGCGCTGAACGTGACCTGTTGACCCGAGGGGATCGCCGAGCAGAAATCGAAGATTTCAAGGTGGTGCTCGACAATCAGCGACTCGCTCATTATCAACAGCAGGTCACCCAGGTACATGTCTCCGATGCATTGATCGAATATTGTCAGGAGATCCTGGCACACACCAGAAACCGGCCCGATTATCGACTCGGTCTATCGCCCAGAGCCGGACTGGCAATGCTGCAGGCGGCTCGCGCCTGGGCTTTTCTGGAAGATCGGGATCTGGTATTACCAGAAGACCTGCAGGCGATATTACCGGCAACCATCGGCCATAGATTACAGACCTCCGGGGAGAAGATCTCAATCTCTGGAGATGGGTTGGTGAAGGATCTGTTGAGTAAAATACCTCTACCATAGACAGATGATTCCTACCTCACTCTATCGTTGGTTAAGACAATTCCGTCGCCAGGCCAAACCCGATCCCCAGGGTGGTGTCACGGTCAAGGCCAGGAGTATCTACATTCTACCCACCAAGCAGGGTCTGCTGCTGGCGTTGGTATTGCTTGCCATGCTGGTCGGATCAATCAACTACGGCAGCAATTTAGGCCACTTGGCAACCTTTCTGTTGGGTGGTATCTGGATCACCAGCATTCTGCATACCTGGCGAAATCTATTGGGACTGAGACTTCAGCCCCAACATGTGGATGCGGTGTTTGCCGGAGAGACTGCCGATTTCTGTCTGTTATTGATCAATCCTTCAAAACTCGACCGTTTTGCAATCAGCCTGAAGCAGAAGAAAAACTTAGGCGACAGCCTCGACATTCCAAGTGATGAACAGCTCGCCATTCATCTGCCGTTGGCCAGTAAACGACGGGGCTTGTTTAAACTGCCACAGATCACACTGCACACTAGCTATCCACTGGGTCTGTTTCAAGCCTGGACCTATGCAGAGATCGACCTCAGTTGTCTGGTCTATCCAAAACCAGCAGAACGGGGAGAGCCACCGGTCATAGAGAGTTATACCAAGAGCCAGAGTGGTGACCGGGGAGTGGGTAGTGATGACTTTGTTGGCTTACGCACTTTTCGCAGTGGTGACTCACCAAAACAGATCGATTGGAAAGCCTATGCCAGGCAGCAGGGTCTGCTCAGCAAACAGTTTGGCGGCGACCGTCAAGTGGAGGTCATCCTAGATTGGGATTTGATTGCGGATCAGGAACCTGAACGTCGGCTCAGTCTACTGTGTCGGTTTATCCTTCAGCAGGAGGAACTCAGACACGCCTATGTGCTGAAGATACCAGGTCAAAACATTCCCAGTGGTCTGGGCAGCGCTCATATGCAGCAATGCCTGAGTGCTTTGGCCCGCTTCGGAGAAACCGATGCTGATCTCCGACCATAGTCTGACTAGCAGACAGCATCTGCTGGTCAGTCTGTGCGCCGGTCTGGCTATCGCGCCTCACAGCTTGCACGTTCCGCTTGCCATATCACTGTTTCTGATTCTGCTGTTTGTCTGGCGACTCGTGGGGCTTCGCTATCAAATAGTGCAACCGAGACGCTGGCTGTTGGTGCTTGCCACTCTGGGTGGTGTCATCCTCACATTCAATCAATACCATACACTGATCGGCCGCGATGCCGGGGTAGGGCTGCTCTCTGTCATGATGATGCTGAAAGTACTGGAGGTACGAAAACGTCAGGATCTCTATGTAACCGTATTCATCTCCTACTTTGTGATCGTAACGCACTTTCTGTTCGATCAGTCGATACCAATGTCACTCTATCTGTTCTCAGTGATGGTCTTTCTAACCACCTTGTTGATTGAGATCAATCGTATCAGTCCATCCAAGTCTCTAGCAGAGCCATTCATTAAAACCACAATGATCGCTCTGCAGTCAATTCCGATTGCAATAATTCTGTTTGTAGTTTTTCCCCGCTTGAGCGAACCATTATGGACACTTGGGATCGGCAATAGTGGTACCACCGGACTCAGTGATCGTGTCAGCCCTGGGCAGATCGCTGAGTTGATTGAGTCACCTGAGGTGGCTTTCCGGGCCAGCTTCAGTCGAGGTGACCCTGCAGCCGAACAGCGCTATTGGCGAGGTCTGGTGATCTGGGATACCGATGGTCATAGCTGGTTTAATCAACCGCAACAGCGTGAAGAGTTTCATCTTAAACTGAATGTTCCTGGTGAATACAGCTATGAGATATTTCTCGAAGCTCATCAGCAGCATTGGCTCTATGCATTGGATCTACCAATCAGTAGTGCGCAAAACTACAAGCTTAATCAGGATCTGATTCTGCAGAGTAGTAAACCAGTAAGGCAATCATTGACCTATCAGGTACGCTCCACCACCACTCAGAAAAACAGCGTTTTACTGCCCAGCATGCGACAGCGGGGACTACTACTGCCAGACAACGTCACCCAACGACAATTTGATCTGGTTGAACAGTGGCGCAACACGGCCAAAAATCCCAGAGAGATTGTCAATCTCGCTTTGGCTCACTTCAATACCCAGCCTTTTGTCTATACGCTCACGCCACCCCGTTATCTGGAAAATCCCATCGATCAGTTTCTGTTTGAGGCTCAAGAGGGTTTTTGCGAACACTATGCAACCAGTTTCGCTCAGTTGATGCGTATTGCGGGCATACCCAGCCGCCTGGTGCTGGGTTATCAGGGCGGGGAATACAATGAACTGGGTAACTACTACATCATCCGACAATATGATGCCCATGCCTGGACTGAAGTCTGGTTAGAAGAGAGCGGATGGTTACGTATTGATCCGACGGCAGCCGTTGCACCGGAACGAATACGTTTTCAGCTGAGAAATGAATTTGGCGCAGAGGGTTCACCAGCGATGTTTCAGCTCGACGAACTCGGGCTGGTCGGTTCAAGCCTGCGCCAATTTGCCCATCTATTGGATAACGCCAATATTCAATGGCGACGCTGGATCATTGGCTACAGCCGTGAACACCAGTTCTCACTGATGCGCAATTTCGGCTTCGATATGTGGACGACACTTCAGTGGAGCCTGATTACCGTCGGACTGATTGCAATTCCATTGCTTCTGATTGCTCTGAAATTGGTACTTTCAGGGAGAAAACAAACAGCGCCTGAAATCGCTGCCTATCAGCACTATTGTAAAAAACTCGCTCGATTGGGTATCAGCAGAGAGCGCTACGAAGGACCGATGGATTATGCAAAACGGGCCATTGCCCAGCGGCCCGACCTGAGCGCACCCATCAGCAGAATCACAGCACTCTATATTAAGCTGCGATATGGCCCGAATCCTGACAAGACCCAGATTAAAAAGCTACTTCAACAGGTCAAGCAGTTTCGTCCAAGCCGGCAAAAGCTTAGTTAATCATCTGGTTAAAGAATCAATCGTGCAATATGGTGTAGAGCCTGTCTTTCAACAATAAGCGGCGTTTCTTCATCTCTTCCATATGGAAATCGGAGACGGGTGTGCTCAACTCTTCCAAATTACGAATATGAGCATCCAACCAGTCATACTCATCCATTAGATTATGAAAAACCTCATTACTCTTGCGCAGATCGTCAATTTTGTCTGTGTATTCGGGAAATTCATGCAACAGATCGTGTGATTCGCCCAGCATCATTCTCTCCTCTCTTTAGCAACCTCTATTGCAACACCTTAAGCTCAATCTGGCTAGGG
>JARRQD010000082.1:0-5301 GCA_037382205.1 Candidatus Thiodiazotropha sp. | reverse complement strand
TGGCCAGTTGCAGCCACTATTTACCGATACAGAAACTGGAAAATATCCGTCCCAATAGATCATCTGCAGTAAACTCCCCTGTGATCTCGGACAGCGCTTGTTGGGCACATCTAAGGTCTTCCGCTAACAACTCACCTGCCTGATCCCTGAGCAGACTCAACTTGGCATGCTCAAGCGCGTCCTTTCCCCGTTGCAACGCATCAAGATGGCGGCGACGAGCAATGAACTCCCCTTCATGCTGATCGTGAAAACCGGCACACTGTTTTAAATGGTCATTCAATAGTGACATGCCTAGGCCCTGTTTCGCAGAGAGACAAATCTCCACACCATCTTCAGTCTGGCGAATTTCGGCGGCGCTGCTGGTAAGATCGATCTTGTTGCGAATCAGAGTGACCGGAACCCCGTCGGGCAGAGTAGCCCTTTCCAGTGCCATATGATCAGGATCGGAACGATCATCGAAAACCCAGAGTACTCGGTCTGCACCCGCCATCTGTTCTCTGGCTCGACGCACCCCCTCTGCTTCGATGGGATCATCACTGTCACGTAGACCCGCCGTATCGATGATATGCAGAGGAATACCCTCAATAGTAATACGCTCTTTGAGCAGGTCTCGAGTGGTACCCGGTATTTCGGTGACGATGGCAGACTCACTCCCGGAGAGCGCGTTGAGCAGACTCGATTTACCGGCATTGGGGCGACCGGCTATCACCAGAGTCAAACCATCCCGCAACACTCTACCACTTTGCGCTGACTGAAAAGTCTCATGAACTAAAGATATAATCGTAAGTAATCGCTCACTGACGTGGCCGTCATTAAGAAAATCGATCTCCTCTTCAGGGAAGTCGATCGCCGCCTCGACATAGAGTCGCAACTCGATCAGCTGCTCCACCAGGGTGTGGATGCGTTGGGAAAAGTCACCTTTTAGGGTCCGGCTGGCGAGGCGCGCAGCGGCATGGCTCTGAGCGTCGATCAGATCGGCGATGGCTTCAGCCTGCAGCAGGTCGAGTTTATCATTCAAAAAGGCCCGCTCACTGAATTCACCCGCACGGGCCACTCTGGCGCCAACTTGAAGTGCCGCCTGGAGTAACAGATCCATGACCACAGGACCACCATGACCCTGGAGTTCGAGTACATCCTCACCGGTGAAGGAGTGGGGCGCCGGAAAGTAGAGAGCGATGCCCTGATCGATGAGTTGCTGTTGCTGATCGAAGAAATCGACCAGTTTGGCCACCCGTGGTGGCGGCAAGCTCCCAATCAGGGAGTAAGCAATCTTTGCACAGTTGGCACCACTGATACGCACAATACCGACCCCACCACGACCAGCTGGGGTTGCGACTGCAGCGATGGTATCCCGCTGGGCCATTTAGATTTTGGCCCCTAGTACGCGTCCAACATCATGGTCAACGCGTACTAAGTTGCCGCTTTTTCAATATTGCGGGTAATGTACCACTGCTGGGCAATGGAGATCAGGTTGTTGACCACCCAGTAGAGTACCAAGCCCGCCGGGAAGAAGGCGAAAAAGATGGTAAACACAAACGGGAGACTCATCATGATCTTTGCTTGCATTGGATCAGGTGGCGCAGGATTGAGCTTCTGCTGAACAAACATGGAGATACCCATGATCAGCGGTAGCACGAAATAGGGATCCTTATCCGAGAGACTCTTTATCCATAGTATCCAGGGTGCATTACGTAACTCGACAGTCTCCATCAACACCCAGTAGAGGGCGATAAACACAGGAATTTGCACCAAAATTGGCAAACAACCCCCTAATGGATTGATCTTCTCTGTTTTGTAGAGCTCCATCATGGCCTGCTGGAAACGCTGCTTGTCGTCCCCATAGCGGTCCTTCAAGGCCTGTACTCTCGGCGTAAACTTACGCATATTGGCCATCGATTTATAGCTGGTCTCGGAGAGCTTATAGAACAACGCCTTAATTAGAATCGTCAGCAGGATAATCGACCAACCCCAGTTGCCCAGCATATTGTGAATGGTCTTCAACAACCAGAAAATGGGTTTCGCAACGACGGTAAGCCAGCCGTAATCGACCGTCAGCTCAAGACCCTCCGCAATTGCCTCCAACTGATCCTGCAGTTTAGGACCGATATAGAGTTGACGACTGATCTGTTGCGTCTGCCCATGGTCAACCGTAAAGGAGGGGGAGTAACTGCCAAGCAGATATTTACCACCACTCAACGCATTGGTGTAGTAGTGCTCAAGCTGATCCTTGGGCGGAATCCAGGCAGTGAGGAAGTAGTGCTCGATCATCGCCAACCAGCCGTTATCCGCATCGATATCGAGCTTTTTGCTCGCCATATCGTCGAAATCAACCTTCTCATATTTATCTTTCGGGTTGTAGTAGACACCACCAGTATAGGTATAGGTATTCAAACCACTGCCGCCACTATCCGGCTCAACCCGCTGCAGCTGTCCATAGTCACGCGCCGACCAACTCTCACCAGATTGATTTTCAATCAAATAATCCACATCGACCAGATAGCTGCCCCGATTCAGAGTGAAGCGTTTGGTCACCGTCAGCCCATTGCCACTCTGCCAAACGATAGGAATGATCAGCTGATCCTGATCCTCACCCATCTCATAGTTGTTCAGCTCACTCTGGTAGATGGCCTCATGGTTTGGCGCCTTACCCTTTTCCGAACCGATCAGACCTGATTGTGCAATATAAAGGTCGGAAGCAGATGGAGAGAGCAACTCTACCTTTAGATCCGGCGTATCGAGTGATTCAGCATAGTCCAACAGATCAGCCCGTTGAACCGTGCCCCCCTGTGTGGAGATCTCCAGCTTTAGCAGATCGCTAACCACCCTGATCACTTGTCCAGACTGGCCATTTTCCATACTTCCTGGAACCGCGACATCCCCTGCAGCCTGGGGTAGATCCGCTTTAACCACCGCTGTTGGTACCCCGCTGTCCTCATCACTTTGAGGCATCGGCAGTGCATCATCCTGTCTGGCAGACTGCTCAAATTCTCGTTGTGTGGACACACCATAATCCTGTTGCCAGGCTTGATAGATCAATAGCCCCAGAAAGGCCAAAGAAAAGAAGAGAATCAGTCTTAGATTATCCATGGAACTGCTTTTTTTGAGGTTCGGGTACCGGGTCAACCCCCCCTTCATGCCAGGGGTGACAACGTGAAATTCGTTTCAAAGCCAGCCAAAATCCGCGCAACGCCCCATGTTTTTCGATTGCCTCAATCGAATAAGCTGAACAACTGGGATAGAAACGGCAGTGCTGACCGACAAAGGGGCTTAGTATAGTTTGGTAGAGCCTGATCAGAAAGATCATTATTTGGCGCATTGCTCTGCAATCCTATGCCAATGTTTTTTCAGTGAGTTGTGACAATCTCTATTATCCGCAAGTGGCGCCCACTGTCGGGCGACTACCACCAGATCCAGACCAACCAATCCTAGCTGACTGTGCCTGAAGCTCTCGCGAATGATACGCTTGATACGGTTTCTGTCCACTGCTTTTCGACAATGTTTTTTTGCAACCGCCAAACCCAACCGAGCATGATCACTTTGATTCGCCAAAGCCAGGACTAAAAAGTAACGATCGCCGGAGCGCCGACCTTGACTAAAAACCCGACGAAATTCGTCGGGTTTAAGTAATCTGCGGCTGCGGGGAAAAGCCCCTTCAGATAGTGGCAATGAACCTTGGCTCAGAGAGCGAGACGGGCACGACCTTTGGCACGACGTGCCTTCAATACCTTGCGGCCATTGCGGGTTGCCATGCGCGCACGAAAACCATGAGTGCGGGCTCGTTTTAAGTTACTGGGCTGAAATGTTCTTTTCATAGCTGCTTACCGGTAAATCCGCCAATGAAGTATGGACGAAAAAAAGACGCGTAGCCTAGAC
This sequence comes from Candidatus Thiodiazotropha sp., assembly GCA_037382205.1. Classification (GTDB taxonomy): domain Bacteria; phylum Pseudomonadota; class Gammaproteobacteria; order Chromatiales; family Chromatiaceae; genus Thiodiazotropha. Next base: position 1,428 of record JARRQD010000082.1, on the reverse strand, counting down.
CCAAACACTATTGCTTGTCAATAGATAAGCACGGCAAAGCGGCAAAACAAATTCTATTTTAACTGTGGATAACTCTTGCTACCCAGAGTAGACTTGCATGATTCCAGACCGAGCCGACATTTGCAAATAGCTATGTCACTCACCGCTGGATGATCTACTGTATTACCTACCAACAAGCTGATTGAAGACTGTCGCTGGAGAGTGAAATTGGACCTTTGGCACCGCTGCACCGAGCACCTGGAGCAAGTACTCTCACCACAGCAATACAACACCTGGATCAGACCACTACAGATCATCGAAGATCCAAATCTGATCCGACTGCTTGCACCCAACCGCTTTGTGCTCGACTGGGTTCGTAACCACTACCTGGAGTTGATTCAAAATCACCTCAATCTGGTGTGTAACGGTGATCCACCCAAAGTTCTTATCGAGATCGGTTCAAAAAGCCCTCCACAGAGGAAACAGCAGATCACGCCACCTCAACCGATTACTGTCACCTCAGGTAACAGCAACGTAGCACCGTTACAGAGTAACCTCAACAGCAGCTTTATCTTTGATACCTTCGTCGAAGGTAAATCGAATCAACTCGCACGAGCCGCCTCAATGCAGATCGGTGAAAATCCCGGTAAGGCTTACAATCCGCTCTTTATCTACGGTGGCGTGGGGCTGGGGAAAACTCATCTGATGCATGCCGTCGGCAACATGATGCTGAAAAAGAATCCTCAGGCCAGAGTTATCTACTTGCACTCTGAGCGATTCGTTGCAGAGATGGTCAAAGCCCTACAGCACAATACGATCGATCAGTTCAAAAAGAAGTACCGATCAGTCAATGCCCTGCTGATTGACGATATTCAGTTCTTCGCTGGTAAGGAGCGTTCACAGGAGGAGTTCTTCCACACCTTCAATGCCCTTTTTGAATCTCAGCAACAGATCATCCTCTCCAGTGATCGCTTCCCAAAAGAGGTGACCGGGCTTGAAGAGCGACTGAAATCCCGATTTGGCTGGGGACTCACTGTCGCCATTGAACCGCCAGATCTGGAAACCAGAGTCGCCATTCTGCAAAGTAAGGCACTGCAACTTAACGCCGAATTACCCAATGAGGTTGCCTTCTTCATGGGTAAACGAATCAGATCGAACATACGAGAATTGGAGGGTGCATTAAGACGAGTGATTGCCAATGCAACCTTCACCGGTCGGGATATCAATCTGGATTTTGCCAAGAATGCGCTTCGAGATATGCTGGCTGCTCATGATAAACAGATTACGATTGAAAATATTCAGAAAACCGTCGCTGAATATTTTCAGATAAGAACGTCTGATCTGGTCTCTGCTAAAAGAAGTCGATCGATCGCTAGACCAAGACAGATTGCCATGACTCTGGCTAAGGAACTAACAAACCACAGTCTTCCAGAAATTGGCAATGCCTTT
>JARRQD010000081.1:0-17238 GCA_037382205.1 Candidatus Thiodiazotropha sp. | reverse complement strand
GCATGACTTCGGTCTGGAATGATTAGCTGAACAGACCCCTCCCCCTGTGGCAGCACGTAGTCAGCTTCGACTGGTGTCTTGCCACTACGCACCCACAAGCGCTTTCTATAGACACCACCAGGCCCCCGTTCGACCGGGCCACCGTGCGATTGACGCAGCTTTCCTTTAGACGCTTTGTCTGGTGGCCTGTCAGATAACCATAGAGGTTCGCTTGCTTGGTTACTCTGGCTGAATAGTAGAAACAGCATCAGAGCCCCTCTCCTTAGGTTGGTCATCATGGTCGACGGTCTCCTTTTTCTGTGACTCCGCGGCTATCTGCGGAGTCTTGGTATAGTTGCTTGCCTAAAAGTTATATGCGATTCCGGCGTAGATGGTTCGCGGCCCCATAACATCATATTTACGACCACCGCGTGAACTGTAGGAGATACGCTCAGCATATTTTTTATCCGCCAGATTCAATACGTGCCCCCAATATGAGAAGGACCCATGTTCATAACTGACACGCAGATTGAAAATACTTGGTCGGTAGGCTTGCCCATCCGGGTCGTTATTATCCGCTGAAGTGTAGTAATCAGATGTGCGATTCCACTCCAACTCAGCTTCCAATCCTTTAACCGGCATCCAGATGGTTCGCAAGTCGACATGATGTTTTGGAGAATAGGCAAAGGTATTGCCACTGTAGTCACTGCTACCACTCACGTAATCGATATATTTGTTGTCTGCATAGGTATGGGTAAGATCAAAACGCACGCTGTTGAAGGGTTGCCAACTCAGCATGGTTTCCAAACCTTGAACCCGAACTTCACCTGCATTGACATAGACTTCACGCTCTTCATCTGTCAGCATCATATCTTCCGTGGTGGTACGATAGAGGGCAAAGTCGTAGCTCAGATTGGCTTGGCGAGACTGGCCACGAAAACCGATCTCATAATTTTCAGCCTTCTCCGGTTGAAGATCTGGATTTGGCTCATATTCCCTACTGCCAACAAACAGTTGAGTTCGACCAGGCACGACAAATCCCTGTCCATAACTAAACCAAAGACTGTTGTCTTTACTTAGCATATAAGTCACCCCGGCTTTGGGGCTGGTATTCGAGAAAGTGGTTGAATCATCATATTCAGTCGCGGCGCCACGTGAAATTGTGTAGCCCTTCGCGGAATAACGGATACGGTCGTAGCGTGCGCCCAGAGAGACCAGCACCTTGTCGAGCGGGGTAAACTCATATTGGAGAAATGGTGATGCGTTGTTTGCTTCCACTTCCCAGTGCTGATCAATACTACTTTCGGTGTTGCGCTCTGAATAGGTATCTGTGTCGGATGAGCTACGCAGCAGATCAACACCAACAATAAACTGAGAATCCATGGTTTCAAGTCGATGATGATAGAGTGCCACTAAGTTATGGTTGGTCACATCACTACTGGATAAACCACCCGTAGCACTAAAGGATGGTGTGCCCTCATCCTCAGTTTTTCTCAGACCATAAGAGATCTCAAAACCTGAGTCATCACTGAGGTCATGTTCATATTTTGTTGAAAAGGATGCCGCCTGTTCATCACCATAAGCGTCATCTATCGCCGCCTGCAACCAATCCTCTTCATATTGCGCTTCGGTTAAACTTCCTGGATTCTCTTCATAGCTATCGATGTATTCAGCTCGGAGTGTGAGAATTGAATAGTCACTGGTTTCAAACAACAGCTTACCACTGACCTGCTTGCGATCTCTTTCAGAACGCTCTCGAGCACCTTCATCCTTCAAACTATTGGCATCAATAAAATAACCGACGGAATTGACAGTTCCACCTGCCGATGCCCCAACCCGCTGGCGTTGATACTCTCCGGCTTCTGCCCATAGCTGATACTCTGGTTCCAACGGAGGATCCCGAGTAATGACATTGATTACCCCACCCAAGGCATTACTGCCGTAGAGGGCTGATGCTGGCCCTCTGATGACTTCAACACGTTCGATATCTAATGGATTGGTGTAATCTGCAAAACCGATGGTGCCACTACCGAATGTTGTACCAGTGGAGAGTCCATCAATGAGATTGACAGTATAGTTCTTACCTCCCATAGGGAAGCGAAGGTTACGCGACATACTGTAGCCTGGGATTCGTTTCATCAACTCATGCCGTGAATTCGTGAATTTAATCCGATCCAACTCCTGCTTTTCGATTACTGTGATTGCTGATGACGTATCCTGTACCGCAGATTCAACTCTGCTGGCAGTCACCGAGATTGTAGGCTGCGTATCTGAGTCCAATGCTTCGTCAGTCGCCTCTTGAGCATCAGCCCCAAAAGCTAAAGTCAAACCGATTGTCAAAGCTGAGCACTTGAATGTTTGCATTAAATCGTTGTGATGATCGTGACATGATTTCACTAATTTCTCCTTACTGCGATTAGTAACCTCTGAATAAACCAGCATGAAGAAGATTGTCGATCAAATCACTCTGACTCTTAGTACGACTCATAATCCTACCTACTACTTCAAAGCCCACAAGCTGTAAGCGAGTCTGTTTTGGCAACAAGCTTTCAGATCAGGGTTTGTTCAGCAATTCCTGCAATTTCTTGGTGTATTCTTAGATAAAACTTGAATATTGGCTTCAGGTTAAAGTCGTTTCCGGGATTCAAAAATTCGTCATCGAATTTTATCGCGTAAGCTAAAGCACACGACCAGGGTCATCTCAAATTCGTTTCATGGATAATGGATGATGGACCGAGTGTGACGAGCTCCGTATCAGTGGCTACTCTCAGCTGATCTACGTCGCAATGTCTGAACTTGACGCCATATTTTGCTATTTAATGAGGAATCGACTCGGTTGAACTCTCCTTAGTTTGGATACCGAACTCTAATAAAAGTGGATAGGTATCCATACAGACGATATCAAGTAACGTGCCACTTTTAACTCATTGATTATCTTACACAAGACTCAACGTAGACCTGAAAGATGAAGCCATATGACTTAGTGTATAGGCGATATACCACACCCTGACCCAGCCACAAGAATGACTTTACTCATAGCAATTGAGCATGTATTACCCGAGTTACAAAAAGCGTTTTTTATGTCAAGCCACTGCTGTCACACTTTGCTCCCTCAGGGAGAGGGCTGAGGTGGGGGGATTTGAAAAGCTAATGTTTTGATTTTGTATTCCCTCTCATCCTGTCCTTCACCTTGAGGAGGGTATTGTAAAAGCATGATGCGAGTCTATTTCTAACAGGCTTTTGGGGGAAATGAGAGTGATTTTTTTGAACTTTATCTCCCCTCAATGAAGCGGCCGCTCCCTATGACTTTTGCGACACCCTCGCGGGGAAAAAGCAACCCTCAACGTTCGATTCTTATGTCCATTGATGGCTGGTAAATACAAAACAGCCCAGCGAGTTATTAACAACGAGGCTTAGCGAGTAGAATCAGTGGGGCCACAGTGATGTGAACTGTTTGTTGGCTTTGAGTAACAGGTTATCGAGTTCTACACCATTTCCTGCTGCTCTTGATCACCCTGTTGAGCTGCCTTGCGAGTGACCAGACGCCTAACATCATCCACGATCACATACAGGCTCGGCACCAATAACAGCGTAATCGCTGTTGCGAAGAGAATCCCATAACCCAGAGAGATCGCCATCGGGATTAAAAAGCGCGCCTGTCGGGATGTTTCAAATATCATCGGCGCCAACCCACCGAAGGTGGTTACTGTGGTAAGCAGGATTGGCCTGAAACGACGAATTCCTGCCGCAATCATCGCCTGAAACGCGCTCTCTCCCTCATCACGACGGGCATTGGCATAGTCGATCATTACCAAGGCATCATTCACCACAACACCGCCTAATGCGATGATACCCATGACGCTGATCAGACTGAGGTTATAGCCCATCAATAGGTGGCCCAATATCGCGCCGACGGCACCAAACGGAATGGCGCTCAGGACGCTTTGACCTCTGCGAGCACGCGCGCTGTTTCACTGATCGGTTCTACATTCGCCGTCACAGTAACCGTTCTTCGACCATCCCGACGACTGATCTTGGTAAAGGCCCGACCTGTATCGAATTCAGCTACCTGTGCGAGGGGTACATAACCACCTTCGGTTGTTCGGATCAACAACTGTTCTAAGTCGTATAACTGGTTACGTTCATTCTCAGGCAGTTGCACTACCACCTTGATTTCATCACTACCCCGCTGTTGGCGCAGCGCTTCGGCACCATAAAAGGTGGCCCGGATCTGTCGGCCAATCTCATTGCTGGTCAATCCAAGACTACGTGCAGCAGCGGTTAATCGAAAGTCGAGCTGCTTTTTCCCCGGTGTAAAACCGTCATCGATATCTTTCACACTGTCAAACTCAGCCAGTCGCTCAGCCAAAGCGCTGCTGGCCTGATCCAGCATGACACTATCCCGGTGCCTGAGTTCGACACTGATTGACGCGCCACTACCCGGCCCACCCCGATCTGACTCATAACGGCTTGACTCTGTACCGGGAATTACCCCGACCTCTTTACGCCATAGTTTTGCAACTTGAGCCGTACTGATAGGACGTACCTCGGGGCCCTGCAGATAGGCGCGAACCGAAACCTTGTTGTCATCGATCAGGGCAAAAGCCCCTTTACTGAGACGCCCCCCTCCATTCTCTGCAACCACTCTATTCAGTGCGTCGAGCAACCGATCCCGCACCGCTTCGACCCGCTCCATGGGCGTGCCCACAGGCATGGTCACCCGCGTATCGGCAGAATCTGACTCCACTTTTGGCATCAGAATAAATCCCATACGGCCACTCAATGGTAAAGAGATCACCACCGCCAGCAAGGCCAGCGCACAGGTTACGGTTAAATAGCGATGGCGAACCGCTGTCTGCAGAAACGGCCCATAATAGGTTTCGATAAAATGACGGAAAGCCAGACTGAATCGCTGTTGACGCTGATGCAGGGCTTCACCCCATCGGGTGTTTCGTTTATCTCGGACATGCGCCAAATGGGCCGGCAGGATAAACAGTGCCTCCAGCCAGGAGATCAGGAAGACACTACTCACCACCAGCGGGATCACTCCCCAGATCTTACCGAAAGATCCGGGAATCAAGAGCATCGGCAAAAACGCTACGATATTGGTCAGAATGCTGAAGCTAATGGGGATAGCAATATCCTGAGCACCTCGAATCGAGGCCTCGAGAAATCCCATGCCCCGCTGACGATACTCGTAGATGTTCTCTCCCGCGATGATGGCATCATCAACTACGATGCCTAGTGCCACGATGAAGGCAAACAGGGAGACCATATTGATCGAAACATCGACACCTGGCAGAAACAACAGTGCTCCAAGAAAGGCCGTGGGAATACCGACTGTCACCCAGAAAGCCAACTTAAACTCCAGGAACAGACTGAGGAAGACCAGCACCAACAGCAGTCCCATGAAACCATTCTTCAATAGCAGGTTGAGTCGCTGTTGATAGATTTCCGAGCGATCCCTGAGAATCGCCACCTCAATCTGCGGCGGCAAACTGGCCTCAATCTCAGGCAGAACTTCTCGAACCGCCTCCGATACACCAAGCGGTGTCTGCTCACCCACCCTGGAAACGTCGATGCCAATCGCCCGTTTACCATCGAATGTTGCCAACCGGTTGCTATCGGCAAATCCTTCACTGACCTCGGCAATATCTGCGAGGGTGAGCAGAACCCCACCTTCACCGTTAATCACTGGCAAGGCGGCAAATTCATGGGCCTTCGGTCAACGTCAGACCATGGGATCGCAATACCGCTTCAGGGATTGAGATATGCACTTCCAGATCTCGGGCCCCTTCAAGATCCACCTGGGTGATGTCAGATCGCTGCAGCAAACCCTCCCGAACATGCTGGGCCGCATGGTAGAGCGCTAGCTCATCCACATTCCCATAGACCTGAATATCGATTACCCCATGTTTATGCACATCGAGTGTCACTTGAGGCCGCTCTGTCTCTTCTGGCAGGGTGGTGATCCGTGCAACCGCCTGCTGTACATCCTGATAGACCTTTTGGGGATCCACACCTGTAAGCAGATCCAAGGCAATGGATGCACTCCCTTCTGAGGCGGTGGAGCGCACTTCATCGATCCCTTCAAGCGTGCGTACCGCCTCTTCCACTGACAGCACCACCCCCTGCTCTACCTCTTCGGGAGTGGCCCCCGGATAGGCGATACTCACCGTTACCCGATCCATTGCGAAGGCCGGAAAGACCTCCTGCTGTATCTTGCTGGTCATCAGCAAGCCACCAAAGATCAATGTCAGCATCAACAGATTAGCGGTGACGGAATTCCTAGCCATCCATGCGATAGGACCTTTTTGCCAGGCTTCGCTCAACTTCATGGTCGACGCCTTTCACCGGCCAGACGCAGTGGCATCCCGTCGACGGCAACCGCTAATTCACTGGTAACCACCTGATCCCCCCCTTTAAGGCCACCCCGAATAAACACCTGATCGGCTCCCCGGTAGATGACTTGTGGCTGACGAATTTCGAGCTTGCGATCTGCACCCATCACCCAGACTCGGTCGTTGTCTCTCAACCAACTGCGTTGCAGCGTGATCACATCCTGCAACGTCCGCCCTTTGATTTCTGCGCGCACAAAAGCGCCAATCAGCAATGGCGGCTGATCAGGGTCATCCAGTGCCAACGGATCTGCGACTTCAACCAGCAGACGGGCCATCCGCCCCTTCTCATCCAGATCACCACGTAGTCGAATTACCTGACCATGTCGAAAGTAGCCGCTATTCCAAACTTTATCCTGATAGAGATCGACCTGGGCGCCTGGCGCCTCCTGAGTTGGCAAATCGATCCATCGCAAGCTGGCGGTCGGTACGGCCAGCTCCACCCAAAAACTGTCTGTACCCACCAAAGTAGCAAGATCCCCGCCAACAGCAACCCTGGCGCCGAGGTCAGCGTGTCGTTGCAGAACCATGGCATTGAATGGAGCGATCACCCGGGTTCGGCTCAGATCGAGCTCAGCCGCCGCCAATTCAGCCTCTGCCGAAGCGACAGCTGCTCGGGCTGTTGCCTGTTGCGGTTCACGCAACATCAGCCGGCGCTGTTCGGGAGAGGGTACGGCTTCCCGCTTCAACAGGCCGAACTCCTGCTTTGCCACAGCGGCCTTACCCACTTCCAGAGCCAGGTCCGCTTTTGCTTTGACCAGATTGGCACGACGCTGGTCTACGATTGACTCGTAGTCGGCCCTGTCGATCTGCAGCATCAACGTGCCTTTGTCAGCAAAAGCACCCGGTTCAAAATGCTTTCCGATTTGCCGAATCTCACCAGCCACCTGAGATTGCAGGTTGATTTTCCGCGCTGCTTCTACCGTTCCCCAAGCTTCTATACGCAACGAAACCGTAGCCGGTGCAACCTCCACGACCTCAACCAGGCGAGCCTCTCGGGCCCGCTTTCCCCGCTTGGCATGCTTGGATGTATTCATCAAATAAGCCACAGCAAGTGCCGCCGCGATGATGACAATCAGAGGTAGTAGACTTCGTTTCAGGTAACTCGACAACGGCTTCTTCTGCGTCATTGGGAAACATCCTTTGTGGTCATCGCCCAGCCACCCGCCAAGGCACTGACCAAGTCAATTCGGTAGCTGATCAATTCTCGCCGGGCTCTCAATTGTTGGCGCTCTAGAGCCTGCCTGGAACGCAGGGCATCAAGTACCGATAGATAGTCTGCATCCCCTTGAAAATAACGTTGCCGCTCCTGAGTAGCCACTGTATCAAGGGCAGCTAGCTGTGCATCAATCGTGGCAAGATAACGTCGCTGACCGGCTTCTGCGACAATAGCATCCTCCACTTCCCTGAGTGCTTCCAGCAGTGTCTCAGCATACTTATTCAGTGATTCATCGACCACAGCCTCAGTTCGAGCCATTTCAGCTCGTCGCTGCCCACCATCGAAAAGCGGTGCACTCAACTGTGCCACGATATTGCCAAGCCAGTTATCAAACACACCGCCACTGACGCCCGGCGTGGTCAGTACCGCACTGAGATCAAGTCGTGGATAGCGTGCCGCAACCGCCGCTGCCGCCCTGGCATTCGCGGCCTGCAAACGCAGCAGCGCCGCCTTAAGATCGGGACGACGGCGCAGCAGATCAGCCGGCAAACCAGTGGAAGGGAGTGGGCCGAGCAGCGGTAAATCCGAGTTTTCAGGCAGGTTCGGCATGCCAGGGCGGCTGCCAAGCAAAACAGCCAGTTGATGTTCCAGTGTGTAAAGTTGGGTCTTCGCCTGACTTGCCTCCCCCTCGGTCTGAGCGACCAGCTGACGCTGCCGATAGACATCACTGGCATTCACCTGACCGATGCGAAACCTGGCGTCAACTAGCTTCAACAACTGTCGGTTCAACTTCAACTGACTCTCAATCAGCTTCACTTGTGCCCGTTGCTCAACCAGCTGATACCAGGTATTGGCCAGGGTAACGCTGAGGCTCAGGGCCGCCGTCTGCAGATCGGCTTGAGAGGCCTCGGCATCAAGCTTCGCAGCATCCGTGGTGGCCTGCACACGCCCCCAGAGATCAACCTCATAGGCGGCATGAAACCCAAATTGGCGAGTGGTTAGGCCATCACTTTCATTTGAATCCGAATGGGTGACACTGCCGCTCATATCAAGACTCGGCAACAACGCAGCGCCTTCCCGGCGCGCCACAGCCTCAAACTGACGTAATCGCGCCCAAGTGGCGCGCAGTGAGAAATTATCCGCCAGCGACTGCTCTACTAACAGATCAAGACTTGGATCAGAAAAATCGCGCCACCAGCGATCCGAGACTGACCGCTCCCCCCCTTGGACACTGAATTTTTCAGGCGGTTGTAATGGCAAAGCAGTACCTGAAGGCAGGTTACTGCAACCAGACAATAGCCAGATAAAGAGAAGTAAGGGAATAAAAAAACAGCCTCTATGGCAATGCAATATCAAACAGCACATCCTAAGTTATGACAGAAATCAAATCGTAATCGCTTTAACCTAAAAAGATCAGTTGTACAGCGTGAAGGGTGCGCTTGTGGTGGTGCAGGGCAAGGGTCGCTCCTGCACATCCCTGTGCCCGCGACACTTGTGCATCCCTGCACGGCGCGCAACGACGCGGAATAGCCTGCTATTCCAAGGCGTTGCAACGCCGCCCTGCGACGCTACAAGCGTGCAATTCGATTCACCCAGTAGGTGACCATAACCATCGAAGCGATTTTCATCATAATCAAACACCTGCTATTAGAATGGAGCGGTCAACTGATTTTTTAGGTTTAACCATTATCCCAACTTGATTCCTATTGAAAAACTCTTTTCTTGTAACATATTGTGTCTGTTCAAGACCTTGAAATATTTTGACACATAGATGATCCAACGAAACCTTGTCAGGCCATTTTTCATCCTGTTATCGGGTCAAAAGAGCCACCTACTGTAATAAAATACTGCGGAATTAGCGAGTCTCTTCGACAAACGGACGGACTTTGCCACTCATTTGGCGAGTCACGATTTATTCTGCTATTTCACTTCGCTACCATAGGTCAATGAGCCAATGCAATGAGCATACCAGCGATTCGTGATGATCGCTCCATGGACTATTTTGCTCAAAACTGTATGGACTTTTTACCACGATCAATTATGCTAGCAACAGCCCTGAAATCCCAAAGCTTTACACCATCACGGAGCCTCTATAATCCTCATGCGCTTGTATAAGATTGTCTTTATAAATCAGGGAAAAGTTTATGAAATTTTCGCCCGCACCGTTCGCCAGGGGGAGATGTATGGCTTTGTCGAGGTTGAGGATCTAATCTTTAAGGAAAACAGCTCTCTGGTAGTCGATCCATCCGCAGAGAAGCTAAAAGAGGAGTTCACAGGCGTGCAACGCACCCTGATACCTATTCACGCTGTTATTCGTATCGATGAAGTGGAAAAACAGGGGCATGGCCCAGGCAAGATTGTCGAGATCGATGCTGATTCCAATATCACCCCCTTCCCCAATCACATACTAAACCCCAAAAATAACTCAGAGAAGTGACCCTTAATTGCGATTGCGCATTGATAGCACTGTCCAGCATATTGAAAATAATTATTATTTCTTAAATCTATTTTCAATATGAAACAGCTTATCACTCTGCTCAGTCTATTGACTCTATTCAGTGCCTGCTCACAGCAAGCCAATGACCAGAGTCAGCTCGAATCCGAAGCCAATCACCCATTGATTGTCGCCGCCGAATCGGGTGATTTGCCCACCATAACCAAACTGATCGACGAAAAGAGTCCGGTTGATGTAAAGGATGCCTGCATGTGGACGCCTCTTATGAAATCCGCTCTGAATGGTCATCTTGAAGTGACGCAACGTTTGCTTGACGCAGGCGCCCAGGTAAATCAAGTGGATAAAGGTGGTTACTCAGCCATGATGCTGGCCGTTTCCAACAACCACTACCAGATTGCAGATCGGCTCCTCAACCATGGCGCAAACGTTGACCAGATTGAACAAACAGGCGGTTGGAGTGCACTGATCTGGGCCGCTAAACTGGGGCACACAGAGTCAGTGAAAACTCTGCTTGCCCATAATGCCAACCCCGATATCAAAGACTTCGATAAAATGAGCGCGATGGACTGGGCAAAGAAAAACCAGCACATTGAAATCGTCAAGTTACTCGAAACCACTCAATCGCAATAAAATTAACTTATAACAAACGCCCTAAACCGAGATATTGATGACACTTTCAGCCGCACTAACAAGCCCAATCACCAGGTTCAGCGTCAACTCAATTAACATAATCCTGTAAAAACACCAAATAGACTGATCTGGATCATCAGCTGAATCCGGAAGCAATCCTAAGATGTAGAGAGGAGTTTAAACTCTTCCCTTCAATCTAGGCTTCTATGCTGGAGGTGTACCCCATGCCAACCCGAATCACCAACGACCAGAGTCTCCGTCTTGCTATCGGCCAGCTCACTACTGCTCAGCAGCGCACTTTAGCAGGTCGATTTGTTGCCAGTGTTGAACATTTGAGTACCGACCCGAGAATCAGCAGGGCTGTGCAGGTCGCCAATAATCCAGAAACGTCGCCCCAAGAGGTGGAAGCGGCCTACAAAGAAGTCAAGAGATTTGCCACTCAAACCTACACCGCCTGTGGTCGTGATGCCGATTGGGCCGCTCAGGCAGAACACTTTGTCGCGGCCGCTGCTGCGGCCTCCCTCGCACCAGAAGAGCCTAATGAAAGTAAGGGCGCATGGCGTGCTGCAATGCAGGCGCGAATGGCCAAGAATTGTGAAATGATTTTGCATAACGAAGGGGGATTGGCCAACGAATCGGAGAAACAGTATGAGTTGACTGAAGCATTCATAGCCTAGTCACTGAGTTGCTGTGTCACCGCTTTATCGATTGATGCGTCCGCAACTGAACGCTAATAAACGTAAATCTGATTCAGCGTAACCGCTATCTACTGTTTATTGGCGTTCACTCACGAACCGAAGCGGTTAAACCTTACCATCCATCAAGGTAATTCCATCCAGTCCATCAACCAGTGAGTCACTGGTTTGGCTCGCGCCAAGTTTGATCATCAGGCGCACATCATTCGCCGAATCCGCATGTGCAAGTGCATTTTCGTAACTGATAACGCCTTCTTCGTAGAGATGATAGAGGTGCTGATCGAAGGTGATCATGCCGTGTTCGTTTGAGCGCTTCATCAGCTCTTTCAACTTGTGAATCTCTCCTTTGCGGATCAACTCAGAAGCCAAAGGTGTATTTAAAAGCACCTCGATCGCCGCACGGCGACCCGCGCCGTCCGCTTTGGGGATCAACTGCTGTGCAACAATCGCTTTCAGGTTCAGTGAAAGATCCATGAAAACCTGATCGCGATGATCTTCCGGAAAGAAGTGTATGATCCGATCCAGCGCCTGATTGGCATTGTTGGCATGCAGGGTGGAGAGACAGAGATGTCCGGTCTCAGAGAAAGCGATGGCATGCTCCATAGTCTCTCTGGTTCGAATCTCACCAATCAGGATGACATCAGGCGCCTGACGCAGGGTGTTTTTCAGCGCCACTTGGTAGGACTCGGTATCGATACCCACTTCACGTTGAGTGATGATGCATTGATTGTGATCATGCATGTACTCAATAGGATCTTCGATACTGATGATATGACCATCCCCACGACTGTTACGATAGCCGATCATGGCGGCCAGAGAGGTTGACTTACCCGTGCCTGTCGCACCAACAAAGATCACCAGGCCACGTTTGGCCATGGAGAGATCCTGCAGGATTGGTGGAAGATAGAGGGATTCAAGACTTGGGATATTGGTCTCAATGCGACGCAGCACCATACCCACCGCATCCCGCTGAACAAACGCACTGACGCGAAACCGACCGATCTTTTTTACGCTGATGGCAAAATTGCACTCATGGGTTTCGTCGAACTCTTTCTGCTGGGCATCGGTCATGACACTGTAGGTCAGCGCCTTGGTCTGCTGGGCCGTCAGAGCGGTCTTGTTGACCGGATGAATCTTGCCATCAACCTTGATTGAAGGCTCCCGCCCGGCAGTAATGAAGAGATCTGAGGCCTTATTTTTGACCATCATGGCTAGGAGCGTGTTCAATTCCATCGTCTTGTCCTCACTACACTCATTTTCATAGTCTGGCTAAAACTGATCTTTGTTCTGCGCCTTGTTCCTGGCATCCAAGCGGCTGACCACGCCCTTTTGCACAAGCTCTTTCAACGCCTGATCCATGGTCTGCATACCCGCAGCCTGGCCGGTCTGAATGGCTGAATACATTTGCGCCACTTTATCCTCACGGATCAGGTTACGGATTGCCGGCGTACCCACCATGATCTCCCAGGCTGCGATTCGGCCGCCACCGATCTTTTTCAACAGAGTCTGAGCCACCACAGAGCGCAGCGACTCGGAAAGCATGGAGCGAACCATCGACTTCTCCCCGGCAGGAAACACATCAATGATTCGGTCGATGGTCTTTGCCGCAGAGCTGGTATGCAGGGTGCCGAACACCAGATGGCCGGTCTCTGCCGCAGTCAGCGCCAGGCGGATGGTCTCTAAGTCACGCAGCTCACCCACCAGGATGATATCTGGATCCTCACGCAGTGCTGAACGCAACGCTTCGGCAAATCCCAGGGTATCCCGGTGAACCTCACGCTGATTGATCAGACACTTTTTACTGCTGTGAACAAACTCGATGGGATCTTCGATGGTCAATATGTGTGAGTAGTCATTGTCATTTTTGTAGTCCATCATCGCGGCCAGCGTGGTCGATTTACCGGAACCGGTCGGTCCGGTAACCAACACCAGTCCCCGGGGCACATCGACAATATCCCGAAAGATCTGGGGACAACCCAGATCATCCAGGGTCAGTACTTTAGACGGGATAGTACGAAACACCGCAGAGGCACCACGAGCCTGATTGAAGGCATTCACTCGAAAACGGGCAAGCCCAGGGATTTCAAAGGAAAAATCGTTTTCCAGAAACTCTTCAAAATCCTTTCGCTGCTTATCGTTCATGATGTCATACACCAGGGCATGCACCACCTTATGTTCAAGTGCCGGCACATTGATGCGGCGAATGTCTCCATCGACACGAATCATTGGCGGCAAACCAGAAGATAGGTGTAAATCAGATGCATTGTGTTTGACACTGAAGGCCAATAGTTCAGCGATATCCATTCATTCCCCCGTAGTATTCAGGCCTGAAGCCTACCATTGTTGATCGCAAATCGTGGTACTCTATCTCCAGCCGGTCGGCCATTATATCCTTATCGACACCCAGACAGATAAATTTAACCGGCACCTGAACTTGAAATGGCATCCGCTTGACCACACTTTTAGATAAACTAGAACGTGCTACGGGATTAATGATATACCAAACCACCTGACAATTAACTTTTACCCCGGTAAAAAGGTTTAACCCGGACGTGAGCGATAACACCCAATCCAATCCCGAGCAGCTGAAACAACGCTTTAACGATGTACAGCAACGTATTCAGCAGGCCACCAGCGCCTGCCAGAGAAGCGCCGGCTCTGTTGAGCTGCTGGCGGTCAGCAAGACCCGTAGCAGTGAGGAGGTTCGTGCACTGGCCTCTCTCGGTCAGAGGATGTTCGGTGAGAATTATCTTCAGGAAGCGATCGGTAAAATCGACCAGTTGACAGACCTTAACCTATCCTGGCACTTCATCGGTCGTATTCAGAGCAACAAAACCAGGCAGATTGCCGAACACTTCGACTGGGTGCATAGTGTTGCCAGCCTGAAACACGCAACTCGTCTCAGCCAGCAGCGGCCAGAGCAGATGAAACCCCTCAACATCTGTCTACAGGTCAATACCAGCGGCGAGATGAGTAAAGACGGACACACAGCTGAAGAGTTGGCACAATTGTTACCCGCCTACCAAAAACTGGAGAGAATAAATATCAGGGGATTGATGACTATCCCAGCCCCGGTCGCGGAGACCCAGGATCCGAGTCAATCACTCAAACGGCTGCACCGTTTGCGAGAACAGTTGAAGAGCGAGGATAATCCCTTGAATACCCTGTCAATGGGGATGTCCAACGACTTGGAGGAGGCGATCTGCGAAGGATCGACCATCGTGAGGATTGGCACGGCTCTGTTTGGCCCGCGAAATTATCGGGAGCCTAGGCCTGATGTTGACTGATGGCCCGAGACACCCGCCGGCTCAAGCCAAGCGCCCCCCAGGTAACTCCTGCGATAGACAAGGCGCAGTTAAAGGCAGGCATTTCTACAATACCCATACAAACAGAATTACAGCATGAAAAACGTAAAAATTACTTTCATCGGTGGCGGCAACATGGCAACCAGTCTGATCGCTGGCCTGATTGCCGACGAATATCAGAGCCAGGCGATCACCGTCAGCGATCCGGAACTGGACAAACTGAGCCAACTGGCCGCCCGATATGGCGTAGCCACAGAGCCTGACAACCAATTGGCTGTGGCACAGGCGGAAATTATCGTACTCGCCGTAAAACCCCAAATCATGGAGTCAGTGGCCCGGGATCTGGCCCCGGCTCTGCAACAAAACAGACCACTGGTGATCTCCATCGCAGCCGGTATAAGCGTCGCGGTATTGTCGGACTGGCTCGGCACGGACCTGCCACTGGTACGCAGCATGCCCAATACCCCGGCAATGATTCAATCCGGCGCCACCGGCCTCTATGCCGGCGCAACAGTGAACGAGAATCAGCGCAATCAGGCCGAGAGCATTCTGCGTTCAGTCGGGATGACCCGATGGGTCGAGGATGAATCTCTCATCGATGCCATCACCGCAGTCTCCGGGAGTGGCCCGGCCTACTTCTTCCTCGTCATGGAGGCTATGGAAGAGGCCGCCAAAGCCCTCGGATTGGATGAGGAGAGCGCCAGGCTCATGACCCTTCAAACCGCTTTGGGTGCTGCCCGGATGGCCATCGAGAGCAGTGGCTCCCCGGCCCTGTTAAGGCAGAAAGTGACCTCCCCCGGAGGAACCACTGAGCGGGCACTAGGGATCCTCGAAGCAGGAGGACTACGCACACTCTTTAATGATGCTCTGCAGGGTGCTGCCGAGCGCTCCCGAGAACTCTCCGATCTACTAGGACATAAAGATAATGGGTAGCAGTTATCTCACAAATCCCTTGGTGTTTCTGGTTCAGACCCTATTCGGTCTCTACATCCTGGCCGTTCTGTTGCGCTTCCTGCTGCAGACCGTCAGAGCTGACTTTTACAATCCCGTCTCCCAGTTTCTGGTCAAAGTAACCAATCCGCCGCTGAAACTCTTGCGCCGGGTGATTCCCGGACTCGGCGGCATCGATCTCTCGTCCCTGCTCCTTGCCTGGGCGCTGAAAGCGGTGGAGTTGTCTCTTGTCATCATGATTGCCGGTCAAAGCGCCAGCCTGATGGCCCCGTTGTTGCTCGCCATTCCGGAACTGGTTGAACTGACGATTAACATCTTTCTGTTTGCGGTGCTGATCCAGGTGATTCTGAGTTGGGTCAGCCCGGGAAATTACAACCCGGCAGTCAGCCTGCTCTACAGTCTGACCGGACCGGTTATGCGACCTGCACAAAAACTGTTGCCACCAATCGGTGGCATCGATCTCTCGCCAATGTTGGTAATGATCGGCCTGGTATTGTTGAAGATGTTACTCATACCGCCACTGCAGCAGCTCACGGCCAGCCTCAGTCAATGAGCTGGTACCAATGGCAACAGAATGACCTTATCCTGCACCTGCGGATTCAACCAAAGGCATCCAGGGATCGATTTGTCGGTCCCTATGGTGATGACCAGTACAAAGTGTCAATTAGCGCCCCACCAGTGGATGGAAAAGCCAATCAGCGGCTGCTGAAATTCCTCGCCAAGACTTTCGCCCTGCCACGCAGTAGGATTGAACTCCTCTCAGGAGAGGGCTCCCGCAGTAAGTGCCTGAAATTAAAGTCACCTGGGCGGCTGCCGATAGAGATTGAGAAGTGAGACAGGGGTTATGGTACCTGACTTACTCCTCGAGTATTATTATTCCTAAATAGCTGATCTGGGCAGAGACTGCCCCATCCGGCTAACCAGAGACTGGGGCTAGTGCATGGAAAAAGTGAGATTTCAAGAACAGTTACAAGCTTACGAACAATGGAAAAAGGACATTATTAATACCATTGAAGAGTATGGTCCCTGGCTGATAGACAACGGCATGTCCAGCGAGGATGTTCAGCTACGCATCAAACACACCCTGGATACGTTGAAAAGCGACAAGCTGACCATTGCCTTTGTCGCAGAGTTCTCCCGTGGCAAAACTGAATTGATCAACGCCATATTCTTTGCCGATTATGGCCGCCGGTTGCTGCCATCCGATGCCGGTCGCACCACCATGTGCCCTACCGAGATCTTTTATGATGATAAGCGGGATGAAGCCTACGTCCGCCTACTACCCATTGAAACCCGTCTGCAAGACAACACTCTCTCCCAGCTCAGACATGACAACAAACAGTGGGTTCACTATCCACTGGAGACCGATTCCGTAGAGCAGATGCAGGCAGCGCTGAGTGAGGTGATTCAGACCAAAGAGGTCACTTTAGAAGAGGCCAAACATCTCGGTCTCTACAGCCCCGATCTGCATCCTCATCAAGACCAACCACCGGAAACCATTGAGATTCCAAAATGGCGTCATGCGCAAATCAGCTTCCCCAATCCAATGCTGAAAAAAGGCCTGACCATCCTGGATACTCCTGGGCTCAACGCGCTGGGTACAGAGCCCGAACTGACCCTCAACATGCTGCCTGCTGCCCAAGCGGTATTGTTTGTACTCGGCGCC
>JARRQD010000080.1:0-11579 GCA_037382205.1 Candidatus Thiodiazotropha sp. | reverse complement strand
CCAGACCGAAGTCATGCTGAAATAAAACAGCCTGTTCAGGATCAACACGCACAGCTGCTGTTCAATATGCCAGATGAAGGATTCTACAACGCCTATTTGACTCAGCGCCTGATTGTCGACGATAAGTTGGAGATAACCACTGCCAAGGCGGTAGTGCTCAAACACAGCTGTCGAGAAGGTCATGATCATGTCTAGATCTGATGGCGCCAAATCATCTTGCTGAAATTCCATTAGAGATTGTCCGGGCGCGACAACCAAATGAAAATTTTCATGCTCATGTTGCCTATGGCGATACCATCTCCTTCCTTGTGCTCGCTCACGGTAATCCTGTTTCAGGTGCAGAAGTAACGCTTCATACTCGTACGGGCTGGCAGAACAGTTCAATCAGTGATGAGCAGGGGCGAGTGGAGTTCACCATCATTCGTGACTATTTTCCAGCTTGGGAGCTCTTCAAGTCTCGTCATCGACAGGAGTTTCTTGCCGTCGCAGTGGTACGAAGTGATGAGAACGGCCGCTACCAGGGGAAAGGTTATTCCAGTGTAGATTACATCGCTACCCTGCCGGGGCACTACTACCCATCCAGTCGTGACTATGAGTCCTATGGCTATGGTTTGTCGTTCGGTTTATTCGGACTGACCTTCAGTGGTTTGTCGATCTATCTCTATCGTCGACGTCGGATACGGCCTTATAAAGAGGTGCGATTTGATGACTAAATCACCATGCATTCACTGTGTCGGAGGCTCGAACCATGCTGGCTAACATTCGACAGCGCGTCTATAACGTTGACCTGAAACGGTTCCGGTTTTGGCTACAGCTCGGCTTCTTTGTGCTGTTTGTCTACGGCGGTTATCTGGCGATCAATCTTGGTAACAACCTACCTACCTTTGCTTGTGCGTTTAACGACCAGGGGCGTGGCGGGGTCTGTTACCTACTACCCCTCCAGCATCAGCTCAGCGGCTCTTGGGAGCGTCTGTTTAGCTGGGCAGGTATCGCCGTGCTACAGGGGTTTCTCTACTTTACGCTCTGGTTTATCGTTTTGAACAAGGCTTGGTGCGGTTACGCCTGTCCACTTGGTACCATTCAGGATTGGATCAGTAGTTTACGTCGTGCACTAGGTATACGCTTTGCTCGTTACAGCGAACAAGCATTTCGTAATCTCACCTGGGTTAAGTATGGATTACTGGCTCTGACTCTATTGATCCCCCTTGCGATTGGTGGCGGTTTACTGCCACACAGTATGGGAACACCTTTCTGTGATATCTGTCCCGGGCGTATGATCATTCCCTTATTCACCGGTGACTATTCCCAGTTCACGATCGATTTCTCCAGTAAATCCAGCATGATCCTGACCGGTCTCGGTATGGTGATTACGGGTCTGTTTTTAGCTGGCGCGTTCGTTAAAAAGCGCTTTTTCTGTTTCTTCTGTCCTATGGCTGCACTGCACTACCTGGTGAGCAAGCCGGCCTTCCTCAAGTTGAAAAAAGATGGTAGCAAATGCACTCGCTGTGGTGATTGCTATCGGGTATGTGACATGGAGATCACGGAAATTGCAGATCAGGTGGACGATCCGCGCATTATGAAAGACGACTGCATCATGTGTTTGAAGTGTGTTGCTGCCTGTCCAGAAGAGGATGCGCTGAAAGCCACCTTCGTGGGAATACCCATCTTTAAAGCAACCGAAGAGGGATTCATCAAACGCATGAATAGAGGAACCGATCGTGATCCGTCCTGAAGAACTACCCTATAACCAGAGTCGACAAGCCCGTGAAGCCGAGAGTGTGATTGATCACATTACGGATCGTTTTGATGATAACCCAAAGGGTATGGAATACTTCTATGAACTATTCCGTAATGTCTACTGTCGAGGTGAAGCGCTGCCCAAAAAGGGTATACAGATCGGCACCACCTGTATACAGGCACCCGAAGAGTTAATCTACGCGGTAGGCGCGACACCGGTCAGGCTGTGTAACGGCTCCTACCACTATGATCAGCTGGGCGGCGATTTTATGCCTGCCAAGTCCTGCTCTTTGGTAAAGGCAACGCTGGGTATGTTGAATAGTGAAAATCCTGTACCGAGGATTGGAGCGCTCGATCTGATCGTCAACCCGACTACTTGCGATCAGAAAAAGAAGGCAAGCGCAATGATCGAGGGGATGGGCTATCAGATCCACGACCTTGAATTGCCCTCAGCCAAGGAGAGCGAAGAGTCGCGTCTCTATTGGCAACGAACGGTGAGACGATTTGCCGTAGAGTTAAGTAAGGTCACTGGAAAAAAGCTCACCCGTAAGGCTCTCAAAACTGCGATGGCACGAACCGCTCGCGCTCAGGCGGCATTTCGCACAATGCATAATCTGCGCAAGAGCAGTCCGAGCCTGCTTCTCGGTAAGGATGCTTTTCTGGTCACCAATGCTTTTTTCTTTGATGATCTTGAGCGATGGATCGAGGCAGTGGAGAGACTCAATAGTGAGCTTTTACAACGTCAGCAGGAGGGCTTTCAAGCGGCCCAGCGAAAAGCGCCCAGGATTCTGTTCACAGGATCACCACCCATCTTTCCCAACCTCAAGTTGCCTCTACTCATTGAAGAGTCTGGTGGCGTGGTTGTGGCTGACGAGACCTGCTCTGCAAATCGGATGCTTTATGACATGAGTGCGGTCGATGAGTGGCGCTTGAATGACATGGTCGATGCGTTGGCGGATCGCTACCTCAAACCCTGTACCTGTCCCATCTTTACCCGCAACGATGACCGCCAACGTCGTCTGTTGGAGCTGGCTGACACCTTTTCTGCGGACGGCGTTATCTACCAGGCCTTCTCCGGCTGTCAGGTTTATGAGATGGAGCAGCGCAGTATCGCAGAGGCATTAAATGCCAAAAATATACCCATGCTCTATGTGGAGACAGACTATAGCCCTGACGATATGGGCCAACTTTCAACCCGAATCGAAGCATTTCTAGAATCGATCAAGACACGTAAGAGAAAATCCAGATGAAATATTTTGCAGGCCTCGATATTGGATCAACCGCGATCAAGGTCGCTCTGGTGGATGAGGCGGGTACGATTGCCGGAGTCCATGTGACAGCCTCTGGCAGCCTGTTCCATAAAAACGCCAAACAGGCGCTTGCCCAACTGCTGGGCGAGCTTGATGTCCAACAGGATGATGTTCACTACCTGATTGCTACTGGCTATGGCCGCAAATTGTTCAAGGAGGCCGATGACTCGATCAGTGAAATAACCGCCAATGCGATTGGCGCCTATGAGGCGGGTAAGGCGTTTGGCGGTGTGCGCACCATTATCAATATCGGCGGTCAGGACTCTAAAGCGATTCAGATCGATTCAGAAGGTCATGTCTCAAACTTTGCGATGAACGATAAATGTGCTGCTGGCACCGGACGCTTTCTCGATGTGGCTGCACGCAACCTGGAGATCGATCTCGAAGAGCTCGGGGATTATCACTTCAACAGTACGGGCGCGCCAATGACCATCAACAGTACCTGTACCGTATTCGCGGAGTCAGAAATCATTGGACTGTTGGCCAATGGTCATGGAAAAGGCAGCATCATTGCAGGCATTCACCACTCCATTGCCAAGCGTACTGTGCGCCTGGCAAAACGGGTTGGAATTGAAGACCGGGTCTATTTCGATGGTGGGCCAGCGCTCAACAAAGGATTGGTTGCCGCTATCGAAGATGAGCTGCAACGGGAGCTGGTCGTACCCGAGCACCCCCAGACAACCACTGCCTATGGTGCAGCCGCACTTGCCCGAAGCGAATATTTTGAAGAGCAGGCATGATCCCGATTGAACAGACCCTGGTCACTATTCCCATGGCCTTGGCGCTTGGGTTGGTATTTGGTATGGGGGCATGCACGATTGCTTGTCTGCCCTATTTGGGGCCTGTTTTTTTGGCCAGCGGCGGTGGTGTTCGCCACTCCTGGCGTATTCTACTGCCATTCTCAATCGGGCGTCTAAGTGGTTATGCCAGTATGGCGACTTTGGCGGGTGTTGTGGGTTACTACCTGGAAGGCGCGATCACTGACGAGGTAGAGGTTCGAGCCGTCGTGGGCTGTGCAACAATTTTGATCGGCATCGCCTTATGGATGCGAGGACCTAAGGTCGAGGTTTGTAGCAACAAAAATAGTTCACAGGTCGCTGCGGTTCCGCTTGAGCAGATTAGTACAGCCGCCTCTCCAGACAATGTTCCTAGGCCGCTTCTTCCGGGGGGGCTTTTTCTACTTGGTGTAGGTATGACGCTCACCCCTTGTGCGCCACTCGGGGCGGTACTCTTCTCTGCCGCTACGGTAGCAAGCCCCTGGCATGGTTTGATGCTAGGCCTGGGGTTCGGTGTTGGTGCGATCATCATTCCATCTTTGCTCTATGGTATTGGAGCCGCTTATCTTGGAAGCCGACTGCGTGAGCAGCTTCAGCACCGTCAGTTGATGATCATACGCTTGAGTGCTGGGTTGCTAATCTTGAGTGGTGTGGGAAACCTATTGCGCTAGTGCGAAGGCTGAAAAAGAGTGGTTTGATTTAGGGATGATCAAATAGTATTCGCTGATAACAGCTTGGGGGGTATCTGGATTCCGGCATGCGCTGGAATGACGGAGGTAGATGAATGAAGGCGTATGCAGATTTGCTCTGATATGAACTCCGAAACTTGAGTAAATAATATGTTTCGGTCAGATTAGTCATAGTGACTGAAAAGCAAAAGGCACGCCCATTAAAAAGAGGAGGTGATTTAGCCCTATGGCACTCTGATGTGTTTATATCGCCAGTTACGGTGAGGGTATTACTCATCCTGATTGAAGTGCTATCACCAAATGATAGCGCTAATCATCTTTTCTAAAATCGAGATACCTGCTTATAACTCAAGTTTCGGAGTTCACCATGAAACCTGAAATCCATAGTTAATATAAATGATTAACAAATTCTTATAGCGTTAATGAATTCGCCCAATGAGTTAAAATAAATCGCCTCTTCAGTCGAATTCGTGGGTTACTGCTAAGTCATATCTACCCACTCAATTCAGATCGTCCCCTCTCCCTCCGGAGGATGCTGTAAAAGCAAGTATATAAATCGTATTTGATTCCATTCTGAGCCTAATGCAACTTTCATGAGACCATAGAGAATCAATCCCACCATCGCTTGAGGGGCATAAGGGGGCGATCTCCAGCTGAATAGGCCGACTCAAAGACTTCCCAGGATTGATCCTCTAACATCTTTCTGACCTTCAGCGTCGCTTTCGCTCCGCTACGCTGAAGATACTCATCCAGACGCACTCCATTGAGCAGGATATTTCTTGGGTCTGGTGCGTAGAATTTCACCGCACTGGGCGTGGTCTGTGTGTGCTCTTTGGTCTCTGGGGGGCAACTCTTGAGCAAATAACCCCAGCTGATTGCTGGTATCCAAACTTACTACAGAGCGTTTGATCATTTTCATCGGCATCATGAGTTCGTTTTGCGTTTGTGTTTTAGTATTCTACCCGTCTTCTTAGAAAAATTGGCCTATTAACAACAACTTTTGCGATACCCTCCGTAGGTTGCGGGTGAGCGGTGCGAACCCCAACATGTCCAGCCATCAACTACCCACCCCAAGCTGAATACGAAGACAATACCGCCATTACCACCGCAGGAGGTCACGCACACATATTGGCATATGATCGAAAATCATGATGCGGTTCGTACCTCACCAGATCCTACATAATAGGCTTACCACAGGTTACGAATTCACAGAGTTTATTTGATCCCATTGCTTTTGCGACACCCTCCTCCGGGAGGGGGGGCGATCGTTTTTAGCTTGTAAATTGTCTGGAACTATTTCCCTCTCAACAGTCGTGCCATTCACGCTGTAGCCTAGCGAACCCAGACGGTAACGCGGTTTTGTTGTTTGCTTTTGAATACAAACGTTTTACCATGTGCAAACCACGCTTGCTTTGTCATTCAATATGTTATGCGTGATATTTTGCTGAATTTGAACTCCGAAACTAGAGTTATAAATAGGGTATTGCTGCCCGGGCTTGTTCAACAACTGGATCAAGTCGCGGCTATCGAGCGACTTATCCTAGTTCGTTATATTCATAGTTTATTACTTATCTTGAGAATAATGATAAATCACACCAAAACCAGGCTAAAAAAATACATATTAAAGCCGGTGTGAGAATTTCGTTTGAAATACCGTCTTTGATAAAGCTATATCGTACTGCTTACTAAACTTTGATAGTGAACCCATAAAATAGAGACGACCACCATTCTCTGTTTTTATTATCGGTGCTAAATTTTATTACTTGATTCCCTGTTGTTGATACTGCTTTCTGAGAATTCCCAATCCATTTTGCTCAAATACATCATAGTTGACGAAAAAATATAGAAGATTGTAAAGCATAGATATAAGCCAGTCTAGAATAGAGTTACTTAGGTCCGCCCCGGTTTAGAGACTTAATCTTTGGCCGAACTTCAGAGTAAAAGCTGAAGCTATTCTTTTTTGTGACAAAATATTATGATGTACCGGAATTTGGAAAAGCTGCGCTGTTGGAGCTTAATTTAATATTTTTGAGGAAGATTCATGTCAGGGTGGATGCATATACAATGGCGTTCTTTATTACTTCTTGCAAGTATCTCACTTCTTACTAGCTGCGGCGGGGGCGGCAACGACGGATCAACTGATAGTCCAGAGGAGGGCAATGCCCCACCAGTCTTTACCAGCCCCACGTCCTATATTTTTGATGAAAACGAATTTATCGTATTTGATCTGTCAGTAAACGATCCAGACGGCGATGTTGTAGTTATTTCTGATGAAGCAGGTGGTGATGGCGCACTGTTTACACTCAATCTACCTTCGGCACAAGTTACCGCGAATACATCTAGAGGTTCTTTCGATTTTGAGGATCCACTTGACGTTGATGGGGATAATGTCTACGAACAACGCATCACGTTGACAGATGGAAAGACCACTGTGGTTGAAACCATAAGGATCACTATTACCAATGTGGACGAGCCAGCCGACTGCTCCTCCACTGGGGATCTCATTACTATTCCTGAAACGACGACTGGACCAATTTATACTTTTGCAATTGAGGATCCAGAAACCGGGCCGCTGGAGACTCAATTCTATGACCTGGATGTGTCCGTTTCCAACTCTAATCTTAATTTATCGAGCGCAGTTTCACTTGATGCTGCAACACGTGTGGTGAGTCTAATAGCGCCGTTGGATGCTGAAGCCATTGGAGAAACAAATATCGTTACCATCACAGCACGAGCTGATGTGCCCGATGCACAATTAGTCCGAACATGTCATTTTGATTTAGTAGTGGAAGATGTTCCAGGACGCGTAACATCTGGCTATAAGATTTCTGGCGCTCAGGCCAATGAAAGTGTTGGTAGCTATGTTACTACTGCTGGTGATCTGGATGGTGACGGTTTAGATGAGCTCTGGGTGACAAACTTTCCTTTCGATGAGGACGACCAAAGCGCGCCAGATCCTACAGGTTTTCTCTTCTTTGGTTCGGCAATCAGCGAAGAGCTTGACGATGACGGTGCTGGTGAAATTACCACGGCGCAATTTGGTTCTGCTCAGGGTGTCAGAGTTGTAGGGTCCTTTAAGGCACGTCCGGGTGGCATATCTCAGCGTGATAATTCCTCCGAAAATCGGGTTGCGCTTGCAGTAGATGATATAAACGGTGGCGGCGCTCCTGAGCTGCTCCTGGCCGCGCGTAACGACGCCACCGGAAACGTTGCTGCCTATCTTATCTGGGGCGAAGCGCTCGTTGCAAATACAGAGGGTGTTCTTGATTTGGCGGCACTCAACGCGAATCAGGGTGTAGTAATTACAAGACCCGATACTTCTATTGGGAGTACTATAGCCCTTGGTACCGGCGACTTCGACGGAGACGGACTGGTCGATATTGCTCTGGGCCTTACACAAGCCGGTGAACTCAGTACACCGATATCGCGGCCGTATATAATATTCGGTTCTGGATTGGCGAATATAACAGATGGAGTGTTTGATATGAGCACTGCTACAGCGAGTGAACTTGTTTACATTACCGGTGATTACGCTTTTGAACGGGCTGGCAACGGTGTTATGTCGGTGGGTGACATGGACGTGGACGGTGTCGATGAATTGATATTTGCTAGTTCCTGGGGAGAGGTTTATGTTCTTTTTGGTAATACCATTTCCAATGCCGCGCAAGGAACCGGCGTTATTGAGTTTGATCACTACGCGCTTCCACCAGAGTTAGTGGTCATCAAAGGCCCTATTGATTTAGTTCGATTTATTATCGAGCCAGCCGGTGATGTGGATGGAGACGCGATACCAGATTTTTTAATCGGCTATGACGGCATTGGTCAGCTAATAACACTAGTTTCTGGAGAAGAAGTCATTAATCGACTAGATCGAAATAATCGACTAGATAGAAATGAAGTATTAATCGTCGGTGGTATATCTGCGCCATCATTTTCAAATAGGCCCGGGGTCACAGCTCTGGGGGACTTTGACCAGGATGGTTTTGACGAGATTGCCTTTGGTGGTGGACCTGGGTCTGAGGTCGATCGAGCTGGGACAGTGATTGTGGCTGGAGATGGCACTGACAATAGATTGCACCTTACTGGAATCAGTGCAGGTGATGAGATCGGCCGAATAATCACAGGGCTGGGTGATATTGACGGTGATGGTTTGGCTGACTTAGCGATTGGCGCACCTTTGGCTTCTCCCGATACAAGTCGCAATCAAGGTGGAGAAGTTTATGTGATTCGCAGTTCCGACCTGCTGAAAGCTTTTCAAGACGGTCAGACCGATATCGCTTTGGAGACCTGGTTCCGTAATGAGCTGTCCTCGCCTTAAAAAAATCTGCTGATGTTTCTGAGGCGGATTTGAAACGATAATGCGAGTTCTGCCGCTCTTTATAAGAGCGCTAGGACTGTTGAAAATATTGAGTAAAAAGTCAGAAGCCGGAATCATACTTCCTTATTCCAGGGCAGTTAGGCAGCAAGCTGTTCATCGGTGACTGCCAATGGGTAGCGCTCAAACAACTCATTGAGATATCGCTTGGGTTCAAGGCCGTTGGCTTTGGCGCTCTCGATCAGAGAATAGATGAAGGTGCTAGCAGATGCCCCACGAGGATAGCCAGCGATGAGCCAGTTCTTGCAATCCAAGGTGAAGTGGGGGATGGGGTTTTCACTATCCTTGCTTGTTGCCTGTTCCGTGGGCACCGGTTGCGTCAGTGCTTGGCGTATCTGTGCCAAACGTAGTGTGCGGCTACAACCCGCCAGAGATTCATAGTGGCGGATTCGTGTAAAGCCCTTGGGGGGGCACATGCAGCAAATTTCGCCGAACAAACTCCTCACCTTCCAGATGCATCGTCTTGTCCCGGCCGGCGTCGGCGTAATCCTTATAGCGTAGTTCTAAGTCGCTTTCACCGGCGCTTTCGATACGGGCTTGGTAATGGCGATGCGGTGAGTATAGCGGGCCGGGTAGGCGATGACGCTGGCGGTATGATTCAGGCGGTGTTTAGCATAAACCGCCCAGTCGTGTGACACCAGTTCACAAGGCACCTCGTCGATCTCGTTAGAGTGTGTGATTCGCACGAGCTCCCCATTTCGGAACTTTGACGAATGATAAATGCCTGTCCCGATAAATGTCGATAAATGATTAACCAAATGAGAGCCACTATGATTTCACTTCAGATGATGACATTGCTAGAAGACGAGCAGGAGTGGCTTTCGGAACTACCTCGTTACTGCTGCTAGACCTCATTGAGAAGGGTAACTATCTTTTAGGTATATTCGTTACGTTATGGAAGTACCTTGATGGGATTATTCAGCAAGATAGCCTTCTCCGTCAGCAAAGATGAAGTTGAAGCGGTCAATGAAATCCGGCGGCAGCTTGATCTTATTGATCTTAAAGTGGTTTTGCTGTTTGTCTCCGTCGACTATGATCTGGATAGACTGGCCTCAGTAATACGTGATACTTTTTTTATCCCTATTTTTGGTTGTACTACCGCAGGTCATATAGGCCCTGGTGGTTACCATCGAAGGGGGTTACTGGCGACTGGCATTTATGGAAGTTCGGTATCGGTGCAGATCGAGGTGATTGAGCCACTGGAGCAATGCCAGTCGAAGGTATTCGAGCTTGGGCAGCGGATAGATGACCTTCCTCTGGATGGTGACACCCGTCGCTTCGGACTGCTGCTGGTGGATGGTCTGTCACGCGCGGAAGAGCGGCTGACAGCGGCACTTCAGCACTGCTTTCCAGGCATACCGCTGATCGGTGGGTCTGCTGGAGACGATCTCTCTTTCAAATCGACTTTCGTCTTCGCAAACAAACGATTTCTGACAGATGCGGCGGTCTTGGCTCTGTTCGATATCGATACAGAAGTGCCTTTTGCAGCCTTCAGGTTTCAGCATTTTGTCCCCACCGATTTAATGTTGGTGGTAACCGAGGCGGATGTTGAGAAGCGCATAGTGAAGGAGTTCAACGGCGAACCCGCCGCCCAAGTATACGCCGAACGATTGGGGCTTGGCGTCAATGAGTTGTCACCGGAGATATTTTCAAGATCTCCCGTGATACTGAAACTGGGTACTGACTACTTTGTCCGTTCCATCCAACGATGCAATGAAGATTTGAGCTTGACTTTTTATTGCGCTATCGCGACTGGTATCGTGTTACGTGTCGGTAAAGCGGTCAATCCTCTGGAAACCGCAGAAAAGGCCTTTGCTGATGTTCGGCATCAGGTTCCGAAACTCAGTTTGATTATTGGGTGCGACTGCATATTGAGCCGCCTTGAGTTCGAGCAAACAGGCTTGAGAGAGCAGATTGGGGATCTGTATTCAAAAAACAGAGTGATTGGCTTCAACACGTTTGGGGAGCAGTTCTATGCACTGCACATGAATCAGACATTTACAGGCATCGCCATTGGAGAGAAGTGATGAGCGATCAAGATCAAGCCTTGGTCAACAAACTCAAGGCCCAGGAAAAGACTATTCGAATACTCTCCGAAAGACTGGAGAAGCATATAACGGATAATCTATCCGGTTTCGCGTTGTTCGAGCAGAATATCACGTTGGAAAATGTCGTTACCATGCGCACTCGTGAACTGGAGGCGAAGCGTGTAGAACTCCAGCAGACCCTGAACGATCTTAAGACTGCACAGGCAGAGCTGTTGCAAGCGCAAAAACTGCAAGCCATCGGTCAGTTGGCTTCAGGGGTAGCCCATGAGATTAATACACCGAACCAGTTCGTGAGTAACAATATCAGCTTTCTAGCCGACTCCTTTGGTGATTTGCTCCAAGCTATAGATTCGTGCGAGAAATTAACAACCGAAGTATCCGATGGAGAGGCTGTACAGAGCTTAAGCAGCGCCTTGGCAGATGTGCTCGAAGAGGCTGATTTAAATGATTTCTCGCAAGGTCTTGAGTTCAGAAAGAACGGATGTGTCCTTGAGTATGTTAATCAATCAAAAATTAAGTAGCATCAGTGTAGCACTGAACTCTGGTGTATACATGTCAATTAGGAGGAGATATATAACATATTGAAATAGTAGAAAGAATGGAGCCGATGGGCGGAATTGAACCGCCGACCTACTGATTACGAA
>JARRQD010000079.1:0-12251 GCA_037382205.1 Candidatus Thiodiazotropha sp. | reverse complement strand
TGCCGAAGCGCCAGGGGCGAGCAGACCGCCTGCTGGATTGTCCACATAATCGTTGCCGGTGTTTTCCAGGTCAGTAATCAGTCCGCTTATATCGCCACCTTCTGCCATGGCCTGCAGATTGGCTGAAGCTGGTGTGCCGAGTTCAACCAGATCGGCGTGGCGGTCGTGTTTTGCCACCAGCAGGGGTGTGAAGTAGATGGCATTGGTCAGGTTGGTGATCTCCACGCTCAGGGTGCGGTCACTCGCTGTGCTATTCGCCCCATACAGCAGGCTGGCTGTAACGATCAGGCTGGTTAAGGTCTTTTTCATGGTTGATTCTCCTCTTAGGTATAAGCAGCACAGCCCCTGGGTTCGAATGAAAGCTGAATCTGGTTTGTCAGGCCCGCGCTGTTATGAAGAGTTTGAGCTTCGAGTCTCCCGGCAAGATCACGAAAACATCACGAATGCATCACAATGACAGGGGTATTCGAGTATCGCCTAAGGTGTTGAGGTGTTAGGCGATTATTATTGCTTGGTGCTCTAGCCGGCGGCCTCTGATAGAATAAGCGGTTCACTTTGGGCAAAACCAACAGAAGTTTCCATGTCGCTAAACACCACAGAAGAAATCATTGAGGATCTGAAGCAGGGTAAAATGGTCATCATCATGGATGATGAGGATCGGGAAAACGAGGGCGACCTCGTGATGGCTGCCGAAGCGGTAACCCCCGATGCGATCAATTTCATGGCCCGATACGGTCGTGGGTTGATCTGCCTGACCTTGACCAAAGAGCACTGCAGTCAGCTGCGTCTGCCGTTGATGGTCACTACTGATGATGAGCTGTCAGCCACCAATTTCACGGTCTCGATTGAGGCGGCTGAGGGAGTGACCACTGGTATTTCCGCTGCGGATCGCTCAACCACCATCCTGGCCGCTGTTACCCCGGATGCAAAGCCTCAGGATCTGGTTCAACCCGGACATATCTTTCCTCTGATGGCGCAACCTGGTGGGGTGCTGGTGCGTGCCGGCCATACCGAGGCAGGCTGTGATCTGGCCAGACTGGCTGGCCTCTCTCCTGCGTCGGTAATTGTGGAGATTCTCAACGAAGATGGCACCATGGCGCGTCGGGCCGACCTGGAGAAGTTTGCCGCTGAGCACAATCTGAAGATGGGCACGATTGCCGATCTGATCCAATACCGGGTACAGAACGAGACGACCATCGAACGGGTAAGTGAGTGCCACTTTCCCACCGAGTTCGGCGATTTTCGACTGGTAGCCTATCAGGATGTGGTGGATAACGAGCTTCATCTGGCTCTGGTCAAAGGCCATCCCAGTACCGATCGTCCTACCCTGGTTCGGGTACACATGCAGAACAGTCTGTGCGATCTGTTTGAGGCTAAGGTGAGCGAGTGCGGCTGGCCACTGCGTCACGCCATGAGCTATATCGCGAAACAGGAAGAGGGGGTGATTGTGGTGCTGCGTAATCACGATACAGCCAGAGAGGTTGTTCAGCGTATGATGGAGTTTCAGACTCAGGGCAGCGAGCAGAAAAAGTACCACAAAAAGGACAACAGTAAAGAGTTGCGTACCTATGGTGTTGGTGCGCAGATACTCTCTGATCTGGGGGTCAGGAAAATGCGTGTGTTGAGTGCACCGAAGAGTATCCATGCCCTGTCCGGATTCCATATGGAAGTCACCGAATATGTGGAAGCGGAGTAGGGCTTGCCACTGAGTAGCACCTAAGCCTGGGGATTCAGGTATTATTGAATTCAATTGATGATTGATCAGGAATAACAGAATGACGATAAAGACAATCGAAGGGGCAATGACTGTTGATAATGCGCGTTTTTGCCTGGTTGCCGCACGCTTCAACAGTTTTGTTGTTGAGAGTCTGCTGGACGGGGCAATCGATACCCTGAAGCGCCATGGGGCCAATGACGACGATTTGACCCTGGTTCGCCTTCCCGGTGCATTCGAGATGCCGGTGGCGCTGGAGAAGCTGGCTGCCAGTGGTAAATATGATGCCATCATCGCGCTGGGTGCGGTGATTCGTGGTGGCACCCCCCATTTCGACTATGTGGCTGGGGAGTGTGTCAAAGGCATGGCTCAGGTCAGCCTCAAGCACGGTGTACCGATTGCATTCGGTGTACTCACCGTAGATACCATCGAGCAGGCCATCGAAAGAGCTGGCACCAAAGCGGGCAACAAGGGCGCTGAGGCGACCCTGTCTGCCATCGAAATGGTCAATCTTCTACGTCAGATCGATTAATGAGTGAAAAACGAAGTCAGGCGAGGCGACACGCCGTTCAGGCCATCTACCAGAGGCAGATGGCCGGTCAGGATGTTACCGATATCGCCAATCAGTTCCTGGAAGAGCAGGAGCTCTCCAGTTTCGAAGTTCCCTATTTCCAGGATCTGCTGGAGGGGGTGCCCTGCAACCTGGGGCAGCTGGACGAGCTGCTCAAGCCCTCCCTGGACCGGGCCATTGAAAGTGTTGATCCGGTAGAGCGGGCAATCTTACGGATCGGCGCCTACGAACTGCAGCACAAGATTGAAGTACCCTATCGGGTGGTGATCAACGAAGCGGTCGAGATGGCCAAAGTGTTTGGCGCCGAGCAGGGTCACAAGTTCGTCAATGGCGTGCTTGATCAAGTGGCTAGAAAAGTACGTACGGCTGAAATGGGGAATAAAGGCAAAGCATGAACACCTGCAATCACATGCCAAACTAGTGTGATTTCTTAATTGATCATCAGGAAAAGCTGGAGATATCATTCAAGTAAATTGACTCGAAATAGAGAGGGATGGTTTGCAATGATGGATTCAGTGGCTCCTCAAATGGTGGTATATGTGGCGAAGCAACCAATAGTGACGCGTCATTTGGAAACAGCTTCATCGGGTGTGGAAACGACATCGATTCCTCTACCAGTCTAAAGGCTAGTGCGGATTGAAATTGGTGACGGTAATGGTGCCAAGGTCAGTGGTAGCTTAAAAGCGGGTCTTGCTCCGGTGATTGGTGGCTGCGTCAGATGATTCCCAGTTAGATATATTCAAAGCACACAGGAAGCTCATCAACAGACTCTGGCAAGTGCGTTGGTAGTTGCTGGTTACCGCAGGTCTGTTGGCCATCATCCTTGTTTATATGACGCCGATTAAGGGGCATGCTGCCGATCAGTTTGCTGTTTCAGAGCAATCGCTCAGACTTAAATATGCAGCGCTGTTTAACTTTTTGGCTATACAGCTTACTGCTTGGTTTCTCTGTGTTTTAAAGGCGGTTGTAGAGCATCAGCTGAAATGGGCGGCGCTACTACTGCTATTTCCTCCGGCAGCCTTTGCTTATCTAATACATTATCGTTAATTGCGCTGTATCTATGCTACATTCAGAAACACCTATGCAATCAGGGCGACACTCTTTACTTGGGCATAGAGCAGCATCCCCTCATGAATTCCCATACCCATCGCTGAGCGGCGGGTGATACGTGAGAGCAAGGTTTGTCCATCCTCCAGTTCAAGCCGTACCAGCATCTGGGTTTGATCGACATCATGGGTATCGATCACCCGGGCAGGTAATATGTTCAAAATCGAGGTGTCCGAATGGGCGTGCATTGCAAGACTGACATCCCGTGCCTGAATCTGGACCCGGGCATGACGTCCAACCGGTAGATCCTCCCTGGGTACCGCAACCCGGTTGCCATGCAGTGAGATCCAGGTGAGATGGTAGCTGTTGTCATGTGAGCTGACCGTACCCTCCAGCAGGGCCGAGGCGTCTCCATAACCGGACAGGGGGAGATCGAGACGAGTCAGCAGATTGGCCGCATCTCCTGATGCGATCATCTTGCCTCGCTCCAACAACACCATTCGGTCGGCCAGTCGGGCCACTTCATTAGGATCGTGAGAGACATAGATCGAGGGAATGCCGAACTCGTCGTGAAGGCTCTCCAGGTAGGGCAGGATGAGCTGTTTGGCGCCATGATCCAGGGCGGACAGGGGTTCATCCATCAGCAGCAGTTTCGGACTGGTCAGCAGGGCGCGGGCAATTGCCACCCGCTGTCGTTCACCACCGGAGAGCTTATGGGTCTCCCGTTTCAGCAAACCGGCAATACCGAGCAGTTCCACGACATCATGAAAAGGGATCAGCCGATCTTTCTCGGCCACCCGGCGCATGCCATACTCCAGATTTCGCCGAACAGAGAGATGGGGAAACAGACTCGCTTCCTGAAATACATAACCCAAGGCGCGGCGGTGCGGAGGGCGGAAGCTGTGCTGATCCTGCCACACCTCATCACTGATCCGCACCAAACCTTGGGTGGGGCGTTCCAGGCCGGCAATCGCCCTGAGTAGACTGGTTTTGCCCGATCCCGATGCGCCGAACAGGGCCGTGACCCCTTGGGCAGGCACGGAAAAGGCTACATCGAGATCGAAATCCCCCAGCCGGTTACTTATCTGAACCTCAATCTCGCTCATGGTTGATGGCTCCTGGTATAACGGCCATTGGCCAGGTAGAGGGTCATCAGCACAAGAAAAGAGAATGCCAGCATACCAGCGGCGAGTAGGTGGGCCTGATCATATTCGAGGGATTCTACATGGTCGTAGATCGCCACGGAGAGCACTTTGGTCTCACCGGGAATGTTACCGCCAATCATCAGAACCACACCAAACTCGCCAATGGTGTGAGCAAAGCAGAGTACCGCTGCCGTAAGGAACCCAGGGCGGGCCAGGGGGATCACCACTGTGATAAATCGGTCCCAGGGTGAGGCGCGCAGGGTCGACGCCACTTCCATTGGCCGGGGGCCCAGGGCCTCAAAGGCATTCTGCAATGGCTGAACCACACACGGCAGGGAGTAGAGTACAGAGGCAAACACCAGGCCTTCGAAGGTAAAGGGCAGGGTGCCTATCCCCAGCGCCTGGGTAAGCTGGCCTACAGGGCCGCCCGGGGCAAGCATGATCAGTAGGTAGAAGCCGAGCACCGTTGGCGGCAGCACCAGAGGCAGAGCCACCACTGCGGCCAGGGCCTGTTTGTACCAGGCCTGAGTTCTGGCCAGCCACCAGGCGATCGGCGTACCAATGATCAGTAGCAGCACGGTGGTCGTGCCGGCCAGTTTCAGAGTCAGCCAGACAGGTTGCCAATCAAAATCCACGATTTACTCCGTCTTACTCCACGCCATAACCGAATTCTGTAATGACACTGTGCGCGGTTTTACTCTTGAGAAACTCTAAAAAGGCCGTGGCTGCTGGATTGGTGGCACCCTTTTTCAGCATCACGGCCGCTTGGTCGATCGGTTCATAGTACGCTTGTGGTATCTCCCATAAACTACCCGTTTGCCCTTTCCACGCTTTGATTTGTGACAAGGCTACAAAGCCTGCATCTGCATTTCCTGTGGCTACAAATTGAAAAGTTTGAGAGATGGAGTCGCCTTTCACCAGTTTCGATTCAAGGTTAGCTAGGGATCCAATGTTTTGCATGACCTGCACTGCGGCCTGACCATAGGGCGCCGTTTTTGGATTGGCCAGGGCCAAGTGGTTCAAGTTTCCTTGTTTCAGATAGGTTTCACCGGATTCGAATGCCTCTGGCTCAATACTCCACAAAACCAATTTACCTTTGGCGTAGATAAAGTGGGATCCAGCGACTGCCAAACCCTCATGTTCAGCTTTGATCGGTCGTTTGGTATCGGCGGCAAGAAAAAGCTCAAAGGGTGCACCATGCTCGATTTGTGAATAGAGTTTGCCAGTGGATCCGTAGCTGATTTTTGTTTTGTGACCGGTCTCTTTTTCAAACAATTCGGCTAGGATTCGAGAGACATCGGTAAAGTTCGCTGCGACAGCGATTTTAACCTCGTCTGCTGTGAGCGGATTACTCAAGAGTGTGGCGCCTAAAAGGGTTGAAATGAGTGCGGATTTTAGTGGGTTCATGATTTATGCTCCTTATCACGATTATGTAAATTAGTGAACGCCCAGGATGACATGGGATGCCTTGATCAGAGCGCAAACCGGTGAGCCTGGTTCGAGCTGCATCTCTTTCGCGCTCTCTTCGGTGATGATGGCGGTGAGTGTCTTATCGCCATCTAGTGCTACGATCGCTTCGCTATTGATTGGGCCATGGCGCAGTTCGCGGATGGTACCGCAGAGCCTGTTCCTTGCGCTACTGGCAAAAGCCGCATCGGCAGGGATCAGTATGACAAATGAAGCTTTGATCAGCGCATAAACATCACTGCCTAGGCTAAGTCCAAGTTGCTCAACAGAGTCAGTTGTGATGATTGAGGTCAGGTGATCTGTTTCGTTAATTGCCAGAGTGATTTCTGTATTCACTGGACCACTGTTGATTAAACTGATTTTTCCATGAAACTGGTTTCTTGCGCTGGTGCGCATTGTCAACCTCCTTAGGTATTGTTGAGTGTCCTTAAAGTTGTTCAGGTTTTGACTGAGTGTTTGAGTAAAATGTTGGTATTCAGCTTCTACTGCCTTGAAAGCATCAATTAATTTTTGCCCTTCCTGGGTCAGTAGGGTTTTGCCTCCATGCTTTCCCCCTTGTTGTTTGGCCACCAGGGGGGATTCCCAAAGATTGTTCATTTCATTCAGAGCATCCCAAGCGGATCGATAACTGATATTCAGTTTTTTGGCTGCCGCTGAGATCGAGCCTTGAGAACAGATGGCTTCAAGTAGCGCGATCCGCTTTGCGGTGATACTTCCACCGAAATCAGAAGTTAGTTTGAGCTCGCTGGGTATATAGGTGTCTTCTTTTAGCATCTGTAAATCATGTTTCCTCTAAAAAATATTGCCCGATGCTTCCTGCCGAGTAAGCAATATGCATTCAATTTGCATATTGCTTTGCATGTTAAGTTAATATTTTGTGAGCAAATCTGGTGCCACTTGAGTAAAATTCAATCATTACAAATGGATAGCGGGTTTTGGGTGCTTTATTTATTGGCGTTTATACGACAATTGTTCGATATGTTTCAATCCAAATGGCATAGGAATAGAAGCGTTCACAGCCAGCAGGCGCTATTTTAGATTGATTGCGCCGGTGAGGATGGTTTCGTTGGGCAATCGATGGTCTGCATGTGGGGCAGGAATTTCTCTAACACCAGAAGGGGGCTTGCTTTTTTCTTCTGTTGGTGGAAAGTTACACTAGAAGATATCAACCTAAGATTAAGATTTTCTACAGCTGCATAGTGTATCGATGGTAGTGAGATTAATGGGGGCTCCGAAGTTGGTTGTGGCTATTATGCAGGCATCAAAGATAATTAATTGTAAGCGAGGGGGAAGCATCAATGAAGATCGAAAATGAGTCCCCGGAGTTCACTCTGATCAACCAATACTTTAAGCAACTCACAACCCCACGGCAGGATGTGGTTTTAGGTATTGGTGATGATGCGGCTCTGTTGCAGGTAGCTGATGGCATGCTATTGGCCACCAGCGTCGACACCCTGGTTGCCGGCGTACACTTTTTTGACGATGTGGCGGCAGATGCCCTCGGACACAAGTCTCTGGCCGTCAATTTGAGTGACATGGCAGCAATGGGCGCTGAACCCACCTGGGTTACCCTGGCGCTGACCTTGCCAGAGCTGGATGAACAGTGGATCGCCGGATTTTGCCGTGGCTTTGCCGAATTGGCCAACCGCTATAATGTTTCACTCGTAGGGGGGGATACTACCAGAGGGCCACTCAGTATCACTGTGCAGGTCTACGGTGTTGTCCCTAAAAATCGAGTAATGCGACGATGCGGGGCTCAGGTTGGTGATGATATCTATGTTACCGGGTCGCTCGGTGATGCGGCTCTGGGGCTGCGCTTACTCGCATCCGCAAAAATACTGTCAGCGGGTCAAAAGGCAATGGTCGATCGATTGGAGCGACCAGAGCCGAGAGTCGAAGTAGGACTTGCGCTACGCCATTTGGCCAATAGCGCCATTGATCTTTCCGATGGCCTGCTAGCCGATCTGGGACACATCCTGACAGCGAGCCATGTCGGGGCCAGTCTACAGCTTGATCAGCTACCGCTCTCATCTCTAGTGACTTCAGAGATCGAGGAAGAGATGGATTGGTCACAGGTGGTTTCAGCTGGAGATGACTATGAACTCTGTCTTACCCTGCCAGAAGCTTATCGCAATGAAGTGGCGGCGGTTGCCAGGCAGTTATCGTTGCCGATCAGCCGTATCGGCCATATTGAAGCGGATTCTGGATTGCGCTGCTTCGATGGCCAGGGTAAACCTTGGCGTTCGGAGCGGCTGGGGTTCGATCACTTTAAGGCCTGTTAGTAGCTTGGATTAAGTGGCATTCAGGACAATCGAGAAGTCGTGATCTCGACATACTTGGTCTCCAGGTTAATAATGACCCACGCTTACCGATGATTTTTCAACTACCCAAGCAACCTCAGCATGTTTAAACGGAATCGGCGACTTGTACCCTTCATCAGCATACTCCTAATAAGTGGCTTTCTGATTACCAGTCTGACGAGTTACTTCATATCAATCAATTCTCTACGAGACCAGGTAGCTACTAAAGAGCTACCTTTAACCAGTGATACCATCTATTCTGAAATCCAGCGTGATCTGCTGAGGCCGGTATTCATCTCTTCCCTAATGGCTTCTGATACCTTTCTGAGAGACTGGGTTTTGCAGGGGTAGAAGGATGCTGACGAGATCAGGCGCTATTTGCAAGAGATCAAAGAGCGATATCATGCTTTTACAGCATTTTTCGTTTCAGAAAAAACACTGAAATATTATCATCTGAAGGGTGTCCTGAAGAAAATTGAAGCCGATGATCCTCGGGATGCTTGGTATTTCCGTGTCCGTAAGATGCATGATTTCTATGAAATCAATGTCGATTTCGATATGGCTAACAATGATACGCTTACCGTTTTTGTCAATTATCGCGTGTTCGATTACCAAGGGAATTTTATAGGCGTTACTGGAATCGGGTTGAGTCTTGATGCAGTTTTAGCCTTGATAAAGCGTTACAAAGAGACCTACACCCGTGACATCCTGTTTGTCAACGAAGCAGGGCAAATTACACTTTCCAGCATCGATTCGAAAAAACCTCCCCAACACCTATTGCCGCTTATTCAGATGCTAAAGAGCGGTGATCTAAATAACTCTATCAAAGTCAAAGAGAACAGCTCTTTCGACCTAGGTAGAGGCAGTAATAGGCTGATCATCAATACCCGCTATATAAATGAGTTTGATTGGAGCTTGATGGTCATTCAGCGAGGATTGGAAGGCACTGAAAAACTGAGGGAAACACTTCTACTCAATCTTTTAGCTTGTGCGATCATTACAATTATTGTTCTCATTATAACTCACTGCACAATCGCCTCATACCAGCAGGAGGTTGCCAGCTTAGCGATTAAAGATAGATTGACCGGTTTGCTCAATCGCCACGGTTTTGACCCGGTGCGCGGCAAGCTCCGTCGTTCAGGACGGGGAAGGATAGCGTGGACGGCGTAGCCGTCCTGGGGTTTTTAGTGCGGCGTCTGCTGCTGTTCGATGTACTGGCGCACGATGGAGATAGGAGCGCCACCGCAGCTTGAGGCGAAGTAGGACGGCGACCACAGGACGCCTTTCCAGTAGCGTTTCTGGATATCCGGCCGTTCCTTGCGCAGCAGGCGACTGGATACGCCCTTGAGGCTGTTTACGAGATTGGAGACGGCGACCTTGGGCGGGTACTCGACCAGCAGATGCACATGATCGTCTTCGCCGTCCATCTCGATCAGTTGCGCATCAAAGTCGGCGCAGATTTTGGCGAAGAGGATGCGCAGCCGATCAATGGCGTCGCCGTCGAACACTTTGCGGCGATATTTCGCCACAAAGACCAAATGAACATGCATCTTAAAAACACAGTGCCTACCATGCCGAATATCATTGTCATCGCTCATAGACCAAGAGTATGATAGCGCTATGAAAAGACTTCAAGCCTTCAAATACGAACTGATGCCGACCGGCGAGCAGCAGCGCCAGATGCGCCGCTTCGCTGGCTCGTGCCGGTTCGTGTTCAACAAGGCGCTGGCGTTGCAGAAGGAACTCCACGAGCAAGGCGAGAAGAAGCTCGGCTATGCCGGGCTGTGTAAGCTGCTCACCGGGTGGCGCAACAACACAGATACAGCATGGCTGGCCGATGCGCCTGTTCATCCACTACAACAAACGCTCAAGGACGTGGAGAGGGCCTACACCAATTTCTTCAGCAAGCGGGCCGACTTCCCACGCTTCAAGAAGAAAGGCCACTCCGACAGTTTTCGCTATCCCGACCCGAAACAGATCAAACTCGATCAGGCCAATAACCGGCTGTTTCTACCTAAACTCGGCTGGGTTCGCTACCGCAATAGCCGGAACGTACTAGGCACGGTGAAGAACGTCACCGTCAACCAGTCCAGTGGCAAATGGTTCGTGTCGATACAGACCGAGCGCGAGGTTGAGCCGCCACTGCCGCAAGGCGGTGCGGTAGGCATCGACATGGGCATCGCCCGCTTCGCCACGCTCTCGGACGGCGCGTTCTTTGAACCACTCAACAGCTTCAAGCGGCATGAGACGGCATTGCGTAAAGCGCAGCAGGCGATGAGCCGCAAGACCAAGTTCAGCAACAACTGGAAGACGGCGAAAGCCAGAGTCCAGCGTATCTACTCCCGGATCGGGGGCGCCCGCCGCGACTACCTGCACAAGACCACGACCACGATCAGCCAAAACCACGCGATGGTGTGTATCGAGGACTTGCAGGTGCGCAACATGTCCAAGTCGGCGGCAGGCACAACCGAACAGCCGGGCAAAAACGTTCGGGTCAAGTCTGGCCTGAACAAGTCCATCCTCGATCAAGGCTGGTTCGAGTTTCGCCGCCAGTTGGACTACAAGCTGGCATGGAGCGGGGGCTGGCTGATTGCGGTGCCGCCGCAAAACACCAGCCGCACCTGTCCGTGTTGCGGACATGTGTCGGCGGAAAACCGCCGCATGCAGGAGCAGTTCGCTTGCGTTGAATGCGGCTTCGAGGAAAACGCCGATCGGGTCGGCGCGATCAATGTTCTAAGGGCGGGACACGCCCGGTTCGCCTGTGAAGTGAGCGGTGCGGTAATGCCGCCAGCAGCAGGAACCCACCGAAGCGATTCAGGGGCGACTCAATGCCGCGCCTGAGCGCCGTAGGAATCTCCGGTCTTCAGGCCGGGGAGGATGTCAAATTCTATTGCAACAGGTTCTGGCCGATGCCAAGCGGCAACCTCAGGATATTTCTCTGATCTTGTTCGATCTGGATTTCTTCAAGCAGATCAATGATGACCTAGGGCATCTGGCCGGGGATGATGTTCTACAACATCTGGCTAAGACGTTACGCAACAGGTTGCGAGAAGCCGATTTTTTTGTCGTTGGGGTGGTGAAGAGTTCATGATACTACTCAAAAGCTGTAGTCTAGAGATGGCTTGCAATGTGGCTTCTGAGTTGCGCTTAGCCTTGATGAATCATCCCTGTCAGTCTGAGCATGCTCCGGAGCAGGAGATAACCATCAAAGCGAGTTTCGGTGTGACCCAATATCAATCTGGCGAATCGAAAACAGAGTGGCTGGCGCGAGTAGACAAAGCGAACGTGTCAACAGCAACCAAGAAAGACTTTTGCAAATGTTAATTAATGACTTCGATAATCGATTTATGCTCGATGTGAAACAGATGGACGAGACGCACTTAGAATTTGTGGATTTAGTCAACCGGCTGGATGTTGCGGATAAAGAGAGCTTCCAATCTCTTTTTAAAATCTTGGCTGAACATACTAAGGCGCACTTTGAGAATGAGCAACTGATGATGGAGCAATCAGGCTTTCCAGCAACTTCAGAACATGTTTCCGATCACCAACGAGTATTGGGTGAATTGGCAAGATTCGGCAAGCGGGTTGCCGCTGGTTCAACAACAATGGCTCGCGCCTATGTTCGTGAACAGTTACCCCATTGGTTCGATTTGCATGTCAAGACGATGGACAGCGCATTGGCTGCTCACCTTAAAAGCAGACAGGTATAGGTGTTGGCTGCTGTCCGAGAAAATATTAGATAGGTTGAAATGACCGGGCATCGAGAAATGCAACGATGGTTGTGTATTCATAAGTTAACGGAGCAGCAGTGATCTTACATCGATTCGCATCATGCTTTTACAGCCCCCTCTCAATGGAGAGGGGGCTCATAGGGCTAAAACCTAAGAAGATGAAAAGTTAATGGGCATTATTGAAAAAACCTGATCTATTCGGGGATAAAACAATAATAGGTGTTGACTCAAATAACATCCTGATATAACGTTTAAGACCTAATTTAATTGAAGACT
>JARRQD010000078.1:0-13246 GCA_037382205.1 Candidatus Thiodiazotropha sp. | reverse complement strand
GATTTGCATGCCAAGAGTCTCAAAGCCTCTCGGGAGAAGCTGTTCCTGTTTCTATCAGGATGGTTAGGCGGGCCGGCCCTCTATACTGAGAAATATGGCCATCCCAGACTAAGAGCGCGGCATCTTCCCTTTAGTATTGGTATCGAAGAGCGGGATCAATGGATGCAATGTATAACAACAGCAATGCAACAGATGTCATTGGATGAGTCTTTGCAGCAGGAGTTACTTCAGGCTCTATATAAAACAGCGGACTTCATGCGCAATCGTCAAGAATGAGATCGATCGGTTTCAATTGATTAAGATGCCTTTTTCCTGGTACCAGGCTTTGTCTATGCGCCAGCTAACCCGCTCGATATCCTCTCTGCTGAGTACCAGTTCACGCACTCGGCCTTGAATCTTACCGAGCTGCTTTTGTGCTGCAATCACCTCGGGATCCTGCTCACTTTTACGCCTCAATTGTGGATAGATCATGCCGAGGAATTTTACCGCTGGTACTGCACTGGTTCTGGGTGTGGACATGATGGCTGTAGTGCCTTTGATTTCCAATGCTTTAAAAGTGTAGGGGTATGCGGCGAGCTGTGTATCCTGCTTCAGCATCTCATCAATCTCCCCAAGTCTGAAGTCAAGGGTTAACAGCCAAGCTAGCAGACCCAAGCCTACCAGACTGCCCAGTACGCCAGCATAGATCTTGGTGCCTCGATCAAGACTCATGGTGTAACTCCTGAAAACTGACAGCATATTTGAGAGTGGCAGCCAAGCTCAATGACAATCCTCATGAGTTCCTATCTGC
This sequence comes from Candidatus Thiodiazotropha sp., assembly GCA_037382205.1. Classification (GTDB taxonomy): domain Bacteria; phylum Pseudomonadota; class Gammaproteobacteria; order Chromatiales; family Chromatiaceae; genus Thiodiazotropha. The sequence continues at coordinate 12,456 of JARRQD010000078.1, read as the reverse complement.
AATCTCTTATACGAGTCGAATGACCGTTAAAGATCGTACTCACCACGGTAGGGCGCTTCACCTTCAACCACAGGGAGTGACAGGCGATTACCCCAGTGAGACCAGCCACCGTTATAGAGTCGTACATCTGAGTATCCGAGATGTTTCAGTTGCAGATAAGCAAGGCTCATGCGAAATCCATCATGGCAGTAGACATAAATGGTTTTGTCTTTAGCGATGTCTTTGTAAAGCGTCGCGATCGCCTCATCATCACGCCACTTTTGTGCACTTGTGCCATCCAGGCTCACGACGTTGATGGCACCTGGAATATGACCTGCTGATATCGAGTGTTTTACCACCTTTCCGCTATACATGTCGGTTGGTCTGGCATCGAGCAGTACGATATTTGGATCACGTGTTGCGACAATATCTTGGTAGACATCTGTCCATTCGACAAATAGCTTGGGGTTGGCCGGCTGAAGGGTAACAGTGCCGGGTTTTGGCGGTGGTGTGGGATCAGTCGTGATCGCTTCGAATGCACTCCATTCCGTTGTACCACCATTGAGTATCTTTACCTGATCCATATTAAATCCATAGAGATCCAGGAGGTAGTAGAGGCGGGAGGTCAATGCGGTGTTTGAGTCGTCATAGAGAACCAGGGTGGAATCAGAATCGATCGTTTCATTACATCGCTCAGTGGTCTAGTTTCTTATTTGTGGTGTATTGGGCTATCGTTGGATCGCTCAATTTTATTCTTTTTCAAGCGATTGACCCTCAGGTCAGTTTCAAATAGCCGCTTAAATAATAGCATAAGCATAACTTGTATTACTGCAGTCCCTCTTAGTGTTCTCTCATTGAGGAGAGGGTCGGGGGTAGAGGGCGGGAAATCTAACGCTTTAATTTTCAATTCATCTCATCCTCTGCTTCTCCTTGATGGAGAAGGGACGCTCAATATTCGATTCACATCTCTATAAGCACAAAGGGTCACGTAGAGCGGCTATGCTCCCCTTTGTGGGCCTAGAATCCGGGATAAAACCCAGTGCAATCTTTGGATGATTATTTAGTTCCCCGACCCATAATCTCATGTCTTTTCTGATCGAGAGCAGATGGATCAATTGGTGAGATAGGATTGAACCTGTTTCATGATATGTAGAGAAGGTCTCATACGCTCAATGTATCTCGGTAAGTCATGCAGTTTACTCTCAGCTTCCTGGCGGGTGGCGTAGTTGCCGTAGAGCAGTGCAAACTGTGGTCTCTGATTGACAGCGACTGGCAGGTAGGCAAGTTCATCCTGTAGCTGTTTGCTGTAACGCTCTGCTATTTTGTAGAGTTGCTGTTTTTCGTTGACAGAGGCGATGTGGATAGTGAAGTTTTCAGCGGGTTGTTGTGCAATCCAGTGATCACTATGAATCACGCCGTGTTTGCCAATTGAGCTGTTTGGTCGACTGTTGCTCATTCTGCCGTCAAGGGTATCAACCTGGTCGCCGATCTGTGAGACCTGCTGATTGAGGATTTCAATCTCCTGTTGCATGACTTTATCGTTTTGCAGGGTCTTATCACCAAGCTGGAGTAATAGGTTCTCATTTGCCGCCAGTTGCTGGCTATTCTCAGTGACACCACTCTGTATTATCTGATTCTGCTGCTGTTCTGCCAGCCAATTTGAATCGTTGTAGAGATAGAAGCCGAGCAAGGCAATCAGCAATAAGGCGATCGAACCACCTAAGTAGCGAAAATGTTTTTTCTCCACCATGATAAGACTATAGAGCGCCCGTGCAGTCTGTTTGGTCTGTCCTTGTAGTTCAGAAATTTGCTCACTGTGCTCTGCAGTCTGAGTTCTGAGCTCTTCGATGGCGGTGGCAAGTTCTGATGTTCGGTTGTTCAAGATCGTGGTCGAGCGGGAGAGTTCACTGCTTTTTTTGCTCAGATCCTGTGCCGTGGAATCGAGAAGGCCGATGCGATTTTCCAATGCCTGATCGACAGCCTGCATCTTTAACAGGCGAGCCTGACCGGCTTTGATCTGTTCTTCGGCATTCACCAAATCCTGGCTAATTTCATTGGTCTTTTTATCGAGTGCATCGTCGCGCTGTTGAGTATCCGTTGCCAGGGTATTGATTTCGTTGAGCAGCTCTCCTTCAAGTTCGTGCAATATTTTTGCATTGTCTTTGATGCTTTTATTGAGTGCTTTGGTCGTCAGCTTTGATTTTTTCGAGAGCTCGTCTGTTCGCTCGATCAATGTCAGTAAGCCATCGTTCAATGTGCCCATCTCTGACCCGGTTTTTTCACTCACTTCGGCCAGTTGCTTGGTCACCGATCTAATCTCTTTACTGATCTGAGTCGATTTCCCAGAGAGTGATTTATAGGCGCTATCGAGTTCACCAAGTTGCCGATAGGCTTCAGAAACTTTACTTGTCAGATCGCTGCCTTTTTCACTCAAATCGAGGAGTTTAGACTTAACGCCTTTGTTGGCACTGTTCAATTCACTTCTTAGATCATCCAGGTCGGCATCGATCAGACCGATTTTTTTGTTTAATTCGTTAGGAAGTGATGATGCAGCGTTAGCGGATTCAAGCTGAATGAGTTTTTTCCCGGTGGTGTTATCCGACGAATCATCAGCCACAGTGGAAGGTTCAGTTGCAGGTTTGCTATTGGACATGATCTAGCCCTCTCTTTGCTATGCGCTACGGGGGTGTCCCAGCGCACTTGATAAGAATAAGAATCCCCTCAGGAGCGATAAATTAGCAAATTGTAATATGCAAATATAATTAAATTTCTTTATGGTATTTCTTTTGGCTATATGAGAGTTATTTAACTCTCAGATATTATTGGAAATATTACGGATGAGCGGCCGCTCGAAGCGCACCATCAAGGATTATACTTGTCTGATTTCTGACCATTCAGAGTCGGCTGTAGCATTTGCTGATTACTTTGCTTAAAGCCTTGATATTGATCGATACGCCAGCGCTGCTCCTGGTGATTCTCCGGGTCGGTAAACCTGAGTTTTGACCAGCAGGCAACCCCGACAATAATCAGCAGGAGCAATAGGGTTGAGAATGATTTTGCTGTGAACATATGGCGTAGTATAAAAGAACCTCTGAGAAATTCAGGATACAACCTGTGACTATATTTCAGTTTGGCACGGTGCGGCGTAGTAACAACAGTCACTTATTGGGCAAGCGAATCTGGCCTACTTTCCGATGTCATGTCAATCAGATACTCGGGTTGTCTCTGATCTTAATCCCTATAACGGCTGTTTCACTGAGTGATTTTTCCCTGCAGATGGAAAAATTAGACTCCCCGGAGTGGTCGGTTAAGGGGCTCTTGCTGTCGCTTACTCAGACCTCGCAACAGCTGAGTTTTAAATCGACTCTCTCTAAGTTTGATCACCAGGCACTGGCTGGTTCAGTAAAAGGTATCGAGTTTCGCTGTGCCGAGTTGCAGTGGCATCAACAGAGCTATCTCTGTAAACAAGGCATACTCTCCATTGCCGAATCACCATTTGGAGCTCAGCAAGCGCAAGTTACATTCAATTATATCGACTCGACTCAGTTTGAAATCGAATTGAGCGGTTTGGATATTGCAGCAGGGGGCTTGAAGCTTGCTCTGAAAATGACCCAATCGGGATGGCAGTTAAAAATAGTTGGAGAACGGCTGAATGTTGATCAATTCAACGCTTTGATGCCTGCCAAATTGATTCCACAAGACTGGGAGGTTGGTACAGTATTGTCGCTGCAAGCTGGACTATCAGGCGTAGCCTCTACTCTACAGCAGGTTGATCTCACGGCTGATATAAAACAGCTCAATTATGCTGATGAGGAAGGTCTTCAGGTGGCGGAGGGCGGATCAGGAGAGCTGCAGTTTGAAGCCACGCGGACTGAATCAGGTTGGTTTGGATCGGCCCGTCTGGAACTTGATCAGGGTCAGTTCTATTCTGACCCATACTATCTCGATCTCACTCAATCACCCTTAAATCTCTCACTCAAGGGTGGTTGGTCTGCTAAGACAAATCAACTGCAGTTGCAACAAGCTGAATTGCAACTTTTACCCGTTGTCGAGGCGAGAGGGCGTGCACAGATCGATCTGAATACATTCGAAATCCAATCTGCGGCAATCAGCTATGAAACCGCTCAACTGGGTGAGCTCTACCAGACGATCATTCAACCTAAGGTGATTGGCAGTATGGCTGATGAGTTGCAAATTGCCGGTGGATTAAGCGGGGAGATAGCGTTGTCTCCAGCGGGATTGGAGTCGTTCAGAACTCAGTTCAAGTCGATCAATGTGGATGACAATCGAGAATTGTTTGCGTTGCATGATTTAGATGGCTTATTGGCTTGGTCAAAGCAAGGAACCGATGAGGTAAGTCACATTGAGGTACAAAGTGGTCATCTGTATCAGATTCCTCACGGCCCTCTCTCCGTTCAGCTGCAAACATTGGCAAATGGCATGAGATTACTCAAACCCCTCGATATTTCCCTGCTGGGTGGCCAGATCATTGTAGATCGATTCGAAACCAAAAATCTATTTCATGGTAGTCCGGAATGGGAGACAGGGGCTGAATTGAACAATCTGTCATTACAGCAACTCTCATCGGCCTTTGATTGGCCAGCACTGAGCGGTAAACTGAATGGCAAGCTGCCCAAGATGCACTATCAGGATGATTTGCTGAATTTCGATGGAGCACTTAAGGTTGATGTGTTTGATGGAGAGATAGAGGTAAAGCATTTAAAAATCAAACAGCCTCTCGGACGGGTACCTGAGCTTTTTGCTGCAGTGGAAATGCAAGGAATGGATCTGGAAAAGATTACCCGCACCTTCTCATTTGGTCATATTGAGGGCGGTCTCGAAGGGTGGATTAACGGATTACATCTGTTGAACTGGGAGCCTGTTGCTTTCCAGGCTCAGTTCAACTCCCCTGAGGATGATCTTCTGCCACACCGAATCAGTCAACGGGCGGTGGATAATCTCACTTCAATAGGCAACGGTATGGGCGGTAGTTTACAAAATACCTTCTTGGGCATTTTCAAAGAGTTTCGCTACAATCGTATTCAGCTACAAGCCACTTTGGATGGGGATATTGCAGAACTGGGAGGGCTAGACCACCCCGATGGCGGTTACTATCTGGTCAAAGGGGCGGGTTTGCCAAGAATTGACGTGATAGCACGTAATCGGCGAGTGGCCTGGAAGACGCTGGTGGAACGGCTAAAAAATATCCGTGTCGAAGGGATGAAGGTGCGTTGACCGAGACTTTGAACAGTTGAGACTTTCTATCAAGAGACCAAGTTATGATCAAGCAAACAGTTATGTTGAGATCGCTTTTTGGCTATGTGTTGATCGCTTTGAGCCTGGCGGCCTGCGTGACCATCAATATCTACTTTCCGGCTGCAGCAGCCGAGGAGGCGGCCCGTGTAATCGTCCGGGATGTATTGGGTGATGAAGCGAATCCTGAGCAGAACCAAGATGCTCCGCCTGACTCGAAACTAGATGATGATCAATCCTACTATCTGTTCGACAACAGCAAGCTGACATCTGTCGCTGAAGCCTTGCTGAATTTCGTGGTGCCTATGGCCCATGCAGAACAACCCAATATTGATATCTCTTCTCCATCGATTCGGAAATTACGCGCATCGATGACAAAGCGGCAGTCCAAACTGACCGATTTTTATCGCTCGGGGGCTCTGGGATTTACCAATAAAGGACTGATTAGCCTACGTAATTTAAAAAAGGTTCCATTGAAGGAGAGAAACCGGGTGAAGAAACTGGTGGCTGATGAAAATGGTGACCGTAATGCACTCTATGCTGAGATTGCTCGCGCCAACGGTCATCCTGAATGGCAGCAGAGTATACGAGACATTTTTGCCCGTGTGTGGATTGAAGAGGCGCCAGTTGGATATTGGTATGAAGATGTCAAGGAGGGGTGGAAAAAGAAGTGAATAACTAATTGATGGCTGGTTTTCTTGTCTCCTGGCTGTGATCGATTATTGTACCGCTATTTGCGTTGAATTTTGGCACCAGATACATCTCAACACTTCTCAATAGTTCCAGTGTTTTGAACGGCTTGGTCATAAACAGGTCTGCACCTGCTTCAAGGCATTGTTGTTTTGCCTCTTCTGTTGCGTTCGCTGTTAAAACGAGAATAGGGGATTTTTGATTAGGGCCATTTTCATGGCGAACCTGTTGAATAATATCCACACCAGTCACTGATGGCATCTGCATATCCAGTATGGCCAGGTCGAAGGGGTATTGGCGCAGTTGGCGTAAAGCAAACTCACCGGTTTCACACATTGTGACCTTATAGCCGCTTCGCACTAAAATCTCTTCAAGCAGGTATCGGTTGATGGATGTATCTTCACCGATCAAAATGTGTTTGCTGTTTCCAGAATTCTGATCAGGGATGGTTAATGCTCCGCTAACATGGAGGTAGTTCGAATTACCCAGCATGTAGTGTAGCGTGTTGCGCAACTCATCCGCTTGATAAGGTCTATCGATTGTGGCGCCGACTGGATGTTGTCTTATGATCTCACTTGCTTGGTGAGCAGGTGTTCTTATAAGAATGGTGTTACTGCAGATGCCAGGATCTGCGAGCAGTTGCTGATAGAAATCCTTACCGCGATCGACAAGGTAGCTTTCATCCAAAACGATCACTAATGGTTGAAGCTTTACTGGATTATGATAAAGCGCATGAATGATATCAGGTTTTTCATCAATTATGCGATGTGAGATATTCCAATCGAATAAAATGGCCTCAACCAGTTTCGGTATTTCGCTGTTGCGGGTGATCGAGATAACTTCACGATCTTTAAACTGTTCATGGTCTACGAATGGTATGACCTCAAACTGAAGTTTGAAGAAGAAGCGACTGCCTCCATCAGGCATGCTGTAGAAGGCGAGTTCACCCCCCATCAGTTTGACCAGATCATAAGCAATGGTTGTACCGAGGCCACTGCCACTCACATTTCTGGCATCAGAGTTATCAAGCTGTGTAAAGCGGGTGAAGACCTGCTTCTGCTTGTCAGGTGTAATTCCGATACCGGTATCCACGACTTCAAATGAGATGTTTGCGCGATTCTGCTTTTGTTTTTCAAGTCCTATTTTTAGAGTGATTTCACCCTGATCTGTGAATTTTACTGCATTACTCATCAGGTTCATCAGGACTTGTCGGAGCCTGGTTTCATCACCCACTAGATAGAAAGGGACCTTAGGCGAGAGGTCGAGGTGAAATTCAAGGCCTTTGCCCAGAGTGGATGGTCGATAGTGATTGCTGATCTGATTGATCAGAGCATGCAGGTCAAAGCCCTTTTTCTCTATGTTGAGAAAGCCGGCTTCGATCTTCGAGAAATCCAATACATCGTTGACGATAGAGAGCAGGTGATTTGAAGCGCTATGAATGGCATTGATGTTTTTCAGGGTGGTCGTGTTGTGATTCTCTCTTAACATCAGATCACTTAAACCGATAATGCCAGTCAGAGGGGTACGAATCTCATGACTCATATTGGCCAGAAATCTCGATTTGGCCTGGCTTGCTGATTGCGCTGCCTGGTTGGCTATTGTTAGGTGTTTAAGCAGATAGGAGACAAAAATCGGAATTAATATATTTGTGATCAGCAGGCTATAGCTTAAAAGGGGGGCCGCTGTCCAGTAGTCGGCAGTCTGGATGGCAAGCAGAAAACTGATGTTTGAAAGGATAGTGGCAGCATAAAGGTATTTAAGACCAAATCGAACGCCATAGCCAATGGTGATCAATAACATAATTGAAAACAGTGGTGGGCTGTATTCTCCCATGGTAAGCAGACCGTAGAAAACAATTCCATTATCTCCAAGTAGGGTAATCGCTCTGCGGAGTGTTGAAGGTTTTGCAAAGATTCTTATGCTGGTCAGGTGTAGTAGGGAGAAAATTGTATACCCCAGACCCGTGTAAAGGTGAAGTTGAATGACATGATCACTCTCAGGGTTGATGGAGTAGACGGCAAACATGTAGAGAGTGAATAGAGTAATGAACAACAGGCGAGCAACACCCTGATGAAATTCATGACGGGTGAGATCGTCTTGTTTGACTTTGTTCGGCTGTTTTTGTTGTATGGGGCGGTCAGCCCCTGACTTTTCATTCATGTTAGATTGAAGAATTTGGTTCGGGTATCTGCAAAGCCCCCTAAAGTACATCAAGTTACCGACAGGCCGTTAGTGAGCTATTTTAGAATTATGCATTATTGAGCGTATTTTAGTGATAGTTTTAACCAATCTTAGAAGTTTTATTCACCACAGTATGAATGACTTTCATCACCATGCCATCGGTGATGTGGATTGAAGGCCCCACAGTTTGGTTCGTTCTAACTCATCAAAATGGGAATTAATTTCTTATGGTGTAGCTTTAGGCACTAATTTTACAAGTTTACCATCCGCCTCATCTGTCACTAGGTAGAGCAGGCCATCAGGGCTCTGACGTACATCTCTGATTCTACCCAGTTCACCTGTTAGCAGACGCTCCTCATGGCGGATCAGATCATTTTCTACCTCAAGTCTCACCAGTTGCTGAAATTTCAAGGAGCCAACGAACAGATTACCTTTCCAGTTTGGAAACTGATCCCCGGTATAAAAGGCCATTCCTGAAGGGGCGATGGATGGAATCCAGGTGTGTATCGGCTGCTCCATTCCAGCTTTATGGGTGCCTTCACCGATTTTTGTGCCAATGACATAGTTGACACCATAGGTGATTACCGGCCATCCGTAGTTATGACCCGCTCGGGGGATGTTGATTTCATCGCCGCCCTGTGGGCCATGCTCATGGGTCCAGAGTAAGCCACTGGTTGGATGTATTGCTGCACCCTGGATATTGCGATGACCAAAACTGTAGATTTCAGGTTTCGCCTCGCTGCTATTTATGAATGGGTTATCCTGGGGAATCTGACCGTCATCGTGCAGTCTTATAATAGACCCTGCATGATCTGATAGGTCTTGTGCACGAGATTTGTCCCCCCGGTCACCTAAGGTGATGAACAGGTAGCCCTCCCGTTTGAACACGAGCCTGGAGCCAAAGTGGTGGCGAGATTTGGTTTTGTTGGATAAACGAAAGATGACTTCTGTCTCTTCAAGGCTATTGTTTTTAAGCTTGGCGCGCATCACTGCTGTACCGTATCGGTTGCCTTTATGTTCCGCATAGGAGAGATAAATCGAGCGATTGGTCTTGAATTGGGGGTGAAGCGCAACATCAAGCAATCCTCCCTGGCCGTGGGCATGGATGTTGGGTAAACCCGCGATTGGCATTGGATCAAGATTGCCTTTGGCATCCACGTAACGTAGATTGCCGGTTTTTTCTGTGATCAGGATTGCACCGTCGGGTAAGAAAGCAAACGACCAGGGATAAGCGAGTTGATCTGTAATAACCTCATAACCAATGGTCTGCTTTTCCGTCTTGAAAAGTTCGCTTGCAAGCAGGGACTGATCTGTACATAAAATCAACAGAAATAAGCTATAGCGGAAAAATTTATCACTCATAAATGATACCTTGAGTTCATCGATATATTGTTATCCAGTGCTCAGTGGATAGACTCCGGACATCAGCGGAACGAAAGATCTTCAGGTCTCTCCTTGAGCACTCTAGAGATCTGTTAATGACTTCGAGTATGCCGCTGAAAAGTAGTTTAAGCCAAACTGGCTATGTAGAGTGTTATCGATTAGGGCCCGAAACGTAAAATACTTCCTCAGCGGGGTAATTGTGAATCTGTTTAATTAGATTTAAGATGCTAATTTGGCATTCATCAACCATTAGCTTGATATTTAAATGGCATTATTGTTCGGTGACAAGATAAAAATCCCAGACACAGAGATCCAGTGGAGTGCGATACATGCTCAAGGATCAGGTGGGCAAAATGTCAATAAAGTTGCCTCTGCAATCCATCTGCGCTTCGATATCAAAGCCTCCTCCCTACCGGAACAGGTTAAGCAGCGTCTTCTGACTTGTGCGGATCGACGGATCAGTCGTGATGGGGTGGTGGTGATTAAGGCACAGCGATTTCGGGATCAGGAAAAGAATCGTCGAGATGCCTTGCTACGTCTGGAGTCGATGATCAGCAGTGCCCTGGTGTTGCCTAAAAAACGCATTAAGACCCGACCAAGCAAAGCCTCAGTCCGGCGCCGGCTTGATTCAAAAAGCAGACGCAGTCAACAAAAGGTAATGCGGCGTAAGGTATTGGAATAGCGGGAAATCTATCTCTATTCATTTGGCTGATTTGGAAAATTGGCAGCAATTTGCTGCAGGCTGGCAAATATACTGAGCGTCGTTAAATTATCCGTCAGCATCGTTTCCAGGTATGGTTTTAATCGCAGCCCATCAAAAAAATACACAGTGGTAGTCTAAGTGGCATTAAAATCAACAATTTATAAAGCGGAACTGCAAGTTTCCAATATGGATCTACAGCACTACGCCAACTACAGTTTGACCTTGGCGAGACACCCTTCGGAAACCAGTCAGCGAATGATGTTGAGGTTGGCCGTATTTGCTTTGCACGCGAATCAGCAACTCAGCTTTACCAAGGGGATCAGTACAGACGATGAGCCGGATCTTTGGCAGAAGAGTCTGAGTGATGAGATTGAGCTTTGGATTGAGTTGGGTCAGCCGGATGAAAAACGGCTCAGGCGTGCCTGTGGCAGGTCCAGGCGGGTGTTGGTCTATCCCTATGCCGAGCGGAGTGCGACAATCTGGTGGGGGCAGATGCAGACGAAGCTCAGTCGATTCTCGAATTTAAGCGTTGTTAATCTCACCCTGGAGGATAGTGATCAGCTTGAACAGTTCGCAGCGCGTAATATGAATCTCCATGCCAACATCCAAGAAGGTCAGTTATGGCTGGGTAATGACCAAACAACTCTGCTGATTGATTTACAGCAGTGGCAATAGGGTGTGACATAAGCGAAGCTTGAGTCAGTCAATCGCCATCACTACACTAGTGTTGTGTCCTATACAAATCATACATTTAGACGAGGCCTATCATGAAATTGAGTTTAAATCCCTTGCCTCGCCCTGCGGCAAGCCACTCAAGCCACGATTGCGGCGTTGCAGCTCTTGGAAAGGGAGCCGCCATTCTCAGCGGGCTGCGCCTTGCACTCGCGGCTTGAGTGACTTTTTAAATGCACACTATATATAGGACACCACACTAGATTATGTGAAACGTCAGAGCAGGCAAAGTGGGGTAGCAAGTGAACTGGGCTATCGTTCTTATCGTTCTACTTTCATTGCTTGTTTAATTAAGCGGTTTGTAAATTGTGTATTGAGATGGCTATCGAGCCGATGTCATGCTTGGCGAGCTTGGTTGATTTCAATCCCAACTTTGACTGAAATGTTGGGAGTATCCAATACCTCTATTTCGGCATTGCTCTACGTTTTCAGTGTTCCCTTGATTCTTCTTTAAATTCTGGGTGAAATGTCCAGTGTTTTATTGGCTACAAACTGGCTTTGATCTGTGAATTCTGATTCGCTGAAAATCTCATATCCTGAACCTGAAGTCGCTGAATTGGCGCTGATTGGTGACTGGACTCTGCAGGCAGACGTCCAGACCTGGTCCAGTTTACGAGCGCAACTGCAAAAGCGGCCACATCTTAACGAGGTACGGCTCAATTCAGAACAACTTGGCGATTGGGATAGCCGTCTGCTTATTCTACTGCAGGGTGTACAGCAGTATTGTCGAGAGCATGGCTGTGAAATGCAGCTTGAGGGTATGCCCGAGGGAATCCAGCGCTTACTCCATCTGGGGGATCTGGTGGAGGAGCGTAAAGGGACAAAAAGCGCTTCCAGACGCTTCTCGCTGCTCTACCGGATGGGTGAGGCTGTTTTGGCCGCTTGGCGGGAAGCTGTGGCGTTTACCGAGTTTGCTGGTGAATTAGTCCTCTCTTTGATTCGTTTGCTGCGGGGTAGGGCATGCTTTCGCCGCAGCGACTTCCTGCTTTTTATACAATCCGCAGGCCCAGCAGCTCTACCTATTGTGAGTCTGATCGCTATCCTTGTCGGCGCTGTGCTGGCCTTTGTCGGGGCGATTCAATTGCAGATGTTTGGCGCCGAGATCTATGTGGCGAATCTCGTCGCTCTGGGCTCTGTGCGTGAAATGGGCGCCATGATGACAGCGATCATCATGGCTGGCCGCACCGGTTCTGCTTATGCCGCTCAGTTGGGTAGTATGGAGGTCAACGATGAGCTTGATGCGCTGAAAACTTTCGGTATTTCAAGTATCGATTTTCTTGTTCTCCCGAGGCTACTGGCCCTCGTCATTATGTTGCCCTTGTTAACCCTGTGGGCCGATCTGCTGGGTATCCTGGGCGGTCTGCTGGTTGGTGTGCTGGCTTTGGACATTTCTCTGCTTGAGTATTTCGTGCAGACTAGAGAGGCGATTGATTGGGCTGATCTGACTGTAGGATTGATCAAGAGTCTGCTGTTCGCGATTGTCATTGGGATCTCAGGATGCTTGCGTGGCTTGCAGAGTGGCAAGGACTCTTCAT
>JARRQD010000077.1:0-34087 GCA_037382205.1 Candidatus Thiodiazotropha sp. | reverse complement strand
TCGTTGCGCGCCGTGCAGGGATGCACAAGTGTCGCGGGCACATGGATGTGCAGGAGCGACCCTTGCCCTGCACCACCACAAGCGCACCCTTCACGCTGTCCAACTGATCTTTTTAGGTTAAAAATTGCTCAATTTAGCTTGAAGATTGACTGGAGCCAATTCGCTCACACCCAGGGCCAGTCAATTGGCTACGTCCCCCGCCTTTAGGTCGAATCTTAATTTGTGTCGAGACTCGATCTTGTAAATCGGAGATATGTGAAATAACGCCGATCAACTTTCCTTCCTCTTGTAACGTAGCTAAGGTATCTAGGGCTGTGTTGAGTGAATCATCGTCTAATGTACCAAAACCTTCATCGAGAAAAAGTGAGTCCACTCGAACATTCTTGCTGGCCATTTTCGAAAGCCCCAAAGCGAGGCATAAACTGACGATAAAGCTTTCGCCTCCAGAGAGATTTCTTGTTGATCGTATTTCACCAGCTTGATAATTATCCATGACACTGAGCTCAAGTGGCTTCTTTTCATCACGTATAAGCAGGTATCGGTCGGTCATTTTTTCCAGCTGCCGGTTGGCATGAGAGACCATCAATTCAAAGGTCAGTCCCTGAGCAAAGTTACGGTACTTTTTGCCGTCGGATGAACCGATAAGGCTATCCAGCTTTTGCCAACGCTGGCACTCCTTGTTCTGCGCCTCGATGGCCGACTGTTTTTCCCCAATCTGATGTTTCGCTAGGCTATTTTCATTTAACTTGTGCTTGAGACCGGCAATGGCATCTCGCAACTGATTGAACGACGCTTCATACGCCTTGAGCTGTGGTTCCAGTTCTTCAAGTTTCTTATTGGTGTGCTGTTTAGCGATCTCCTTAGCTAAACGTGTCTCACGCTCTTTCTGTTTGGCATTGAGTTCTGTCACTGCATGATCCAGTTGCTTTGCCCGAGAGGAGAGAGATTCCCGCTGTTGATGTGATAGTCTGGCATCAAGGAAGGATTTCTCATCTGCAAAACCGCTCGAAATCAGCGCTGCTGAAAATTCGCTTTCTGCTTTTCTCAGCTTGGGGGCTGTTTGCTCAATGCGCATCTGCATCGATTCAATATGTGTTTTCGCCGATGTCAGTTTCTGCTGCAGCTTGCTATTCAGGTCTCTTGCTCGCTTCTCTGTCTCCTCGGCATCGGTAATGGATCTGTTCAGGCGGATCTCTTCATGCTCAGGCTTTTTATCACCATACAATCGCTTTCGCTGATCTGTTGTATCGGCCAGTTTCTGCTTAAGTCGCTGCAGATTATCCTGTTTTTCCGCCAGTTCCTTTAGTAGTGAATCAATCAGAACATCAAGTTGTCTTACCTCGATATCGATTGGGGTAAGCTGTTTTTCGATGTCAGTCTTGTGCTTTACCTGATTCTGCCATTCTGTCTGTCTTGATTCGAGGGATTCGAGCAGTTTGCCAACCTTTGACGGCTCTATTTCTACGATGCCTAGTGGCTTAAGCTTTCCAGAAACTGCCAGCATGAGTACCTTTTGCATCGGTCTCCAGCTTCTCACTCTCATACAGGTTTTTATAGGCATTGGTTTCTGCCTGCTCAAGTTTATTAATGGTAGCTTGTTGTTCATCTGCCTTATCGATCAGATTGCTCAACGATTCGATCTTTTGTTCGATTTTATCAGGGAGTGGAACATGGCCCTCAGCAAATGGGTGCTCGACTGAACCACAGAGCGGGCATGGTTTGCCGTCTTCCAATTTGGTCCGGTGATCTTTTAGCTCCTCTATTTTTTGAAGCAAAACCATTTCGCGAAGCAGGGACTCTTTTTCGGTCCGATATTCGCGGAGGAGTTTGTTACCCAGTAATTCGCTCAGCGTTTGCTTGGCTTGCTGAAGATTTTTGCTGGCGGTTTTTAGATCCTGTTTTTTAAGAACACATTGCTTGGAGGCTTGTTGCTGTTTGATGGTGGTAGCGGCGACAGCCGCATCGGCTTCTTTGATATCGACTTCTTGCTGTGCAATCTCCTGTTGTTTTATCCGCAGATTGTCTAACTGTTCTTCAACGCCGGCCAGGCCGCTGATCAGCCACTGATCTTGCACATTCTCTTGGAGGTATAGGGCTACCTCACTCAGTGTTTGTTCTGTTTCAATCTGTTTTTTCAGACACTTTATCCGAGCCTGTTTTTCCGCCTCAATCTTTGCCGCTTGCTTGGCACAGGCATCTGCGCCATCTGATACAGTCTTCGTCAGCTCGGTAATCATTTGGTCAAGCGAACGTACTTTGTGGATCAGTGGGGCCTCTGTCTTTAGCTGCTGTTTGGCTTTTAAGGTGATCTGTTCGGCCGCTTCAAACGCCACGGCATGAGCGGCTACAGATGATTCATGTTCAGGAAGTGCGGCTTCCGCTATTTTTTTAGAGGTCTGATCGTCAGCCTGCTGTTTACGCAGCGCGGTAAGTGTTGCATGTTTTCCGTCGAGAGATGCCGCTTCATTGGCCTTTTTAAGCCTGCTTCGTTCCGCTTTGAAGGCCTCAGAATCGAGCTTTAGTTTAGCGGCTTCATCCGCAAGGTTGAGGATCTCCTTGTTCAGTTCGTCGATGGTATTCAGCCATGAAATGGCGGTAACCGTATCGGTCACTTTTTGGCTTAACGCAGCCTGCTGTTTCTGTTTTTCGGTAAATGCCTCTTTAAGCGCTTCTTCCTGTTCTGGCTGTAGAATGACAATGCCGGATATTTCGGCATTTAGAATGTTGAGTTTTTCCCGCTCCTCACGCTGCCGCTCATGAACCCGGCGTGAAATATCCGAATATATCTCGGTTCCTGTAATCTGTTCGAGTATCTTGGATTTTTGCTCAATATCGGCTTTCAGAAAGCTATCGAAACTACCTTGTGCCAATAGAATGGATCGGCTGAAACGCTCGAAGTCCATGCCGGTTTTTTGCTCAATAACCTGACCGACAAGGCTCTTCTTGGTCTCAATGGGCTTACCCGTAATGTCATCGGCAATCTGGTGTTCCTGATCCTGCAGATTGCCATCCGCTTTTTTCCTCGCCCGGCGCTGTTCCCAGTGGCAGCGAAACCGCCCAGCCTGAGATTCAAATAAAATTTCAGCGTAGCATTCACCCGTCTGGCGGGACATGATCTCATTACTGCTCTTGGTGATTTTTCCAAGGCGGGGTGTGGCGCCATAGAGGGCTAAACAGATGGCGTCGAGAATCGTCGATTTGCCTGCACCGGTTGGGCCGGTCAGTGCAAAAATGCCGTTGTATCGATATTCGGCAGCGGTAAAGTCAATGACCCATTCGCCATGGAGGGAATTGAGGTTTTTAAATCGGAGTTCAAGTATCTTCAAAATCAGCCACTCTATTCGGCGTTTACATCTTCTTCATGGAGAGACTTGATGATTTCATTATAGGAGATCGTTAGCTCCTCTCGCTCATCCTCCGGCACCTCAAAGGCATCCAGACAGCGGTTAAAAACTTCTCCGGTATCCAGATCATCAAGGGTTTCCACTTCCGCGACTGAGTTGATCACGCGATCCATGACAAGCCGATTTTTTATCCGTTGGATTTCCAGAGCAGAATCGATCATTACCTCATTGAGCCTCTCGCGCAGGTTGCTAATGATGTCGCTGCCGGTGTAATCGATCTCAAGCCATGCAGAACTCTGTTGCTGCTTAAGCGTTTCCAGCTTTGTGTGGATATCATCCAGCGAGCCAACAATGCGAACCAGCTTTTGAAAGCAGGGAATGGGGAGCTCTTGGATAGATGGCGTAGAGCCATCGAACTCTATCAGTACAACCACCTTTTGTTGAGTGGCTTCGCCATAACCCATTGGGATCGGCGAACCACAATAGCGGATATGCGGTACATCGCCGACTGCTTGAGGCACATGGAGATGCCCAAGGGCGACATAATCGACTGATGAGGGGACAAAATCTATACCAACATGCGCCAAAGAGCCGACATAAAGCTCCCGAACCCCATCGCCGTCAACCGTCTTACCACCTGCGGTGAAGAGATGACCCATGGCAACGATGGGTATGTTCTCATTACCGGTGTTTTTAAGCGCCGTTCGTTTTTGTTTGGCTATGCTGCAAACTTCTGCGTAATGGTGTTTTAAGCCTTCAATGAGCTTAGCGTTTTTATCACTAATGGTTTCACCCGGTTCCACCGTGCGAATATCCTTGTCACGCAAATAGGGTACAGCACAGACAATGGCCTGAGGCTTACCATCCGTGTTAAGAACAAATACCTCCTCCTCCAGGTTGTCGTTGATAGCGCCCACCACATACACATTAAGGGCACGGAGCAGTTCCTTTGGTGCATTCAGAAATGATGGGGAATCATGGTTCCCGGCAATCACCACAACATGACGGCAGCAGGATGCAGCAACCCGGCAAAGGAAACGATAGTAGAGCGACTGCGCTCGATTACTCGGTGTGCTGCTATCGAACAGATCACCGGCAATAAGCAGAGCATCGATTTTTTTCTCTTCGATGGTTTGAGTCAACCAATCCAGAAAGGCTGAAAACTCCTCATAGCGCTTCTTCCCATAAAGAGAGCGACCTAAATGCCAATCTGATGTGTGGAGTATTTTCATTGTGATAGTAAATATTCATGATATAAAGATGAGGCAATCTGCATAATCAGAACCACTGGTCTGACAGCTGTCAAACGACTACATTAGTACAATGAGTTAAATTATCACAAAATAAGATATGGAACTGAGGCAATTAAACTCCCTGGTTGCGCTGGAGGCGTCGGGCTTTAATGTCACGCTCGCAGCCAAACAGTTGTTTTTGGTGCAATCGGCAGTCTCCCAACATCTAGCCCAGCTGGAGCAGGAGTTGGGCACCCAACTGTTCATGCGCAAAGGTAAGCGTTTGATCGGCCTGACGGCAGCTGGTGAGGAGGTTCTTGGCTATGCACGTCAGGCGCTGGCGATTCGCGAAAATATTCTTGATGTTGGTCGGGAGCATGTGGAGGAGGGCAGTGGCTTGTTGCGCATTGGCACCACCCATGCTCAAGCCTGCTATGTTCTGCCCACTGTTATCAGAGCCTTTCGCAAAATTTTTCCCCAAGTGAATCTCCAGATAAATCAGGGAACACCTCAACAACTGGTTGAGCTGGCTGCTACCGATCGGGTCGATTTTTCAATCTGTACCGAGGAGCTGGGCGAACACTCTTCCCTCACGGCAATTCCCTGTTATCGCTGGAATCGGAGTTTGATCGCCTTAAAGGGTCATCCGGTATTGTCTGAAAAACCCCTCTCTCTGGAGCAAATCTGCAACTATCCCC
This sequence comes from Candidatus Thiodiazotropha sp., assembly GCA_037382205.1. Taxonomy (GTDB): domain Bacteria; phylum Pseudomonadota; class Gammaproteobacteria; order Chromatiales; family Chromatiaceae; genus Thiodiazotropha. The sequence continues at coordinate 28,813 of JARRQD010000077.1, read as the reverse complement.
TGATTACCTATACCTTTGGTTTTACAGGCGCCAATCATATGCAGACTACCTTTGCCCGCGCAGGACTGCAGCCCAATGTGGTGCTGACTGCAGCTGATACCGATGTGATCAAGACCTATGTGCGTGAGGGTATGGGGATTGGCATGATCGCCAGTATGGCCTACTCCGCGGAACAGGATCGAGATCTGGAAACAAGGGATCTGAGCCACATGTTGCCCTGGGAGACAACCTGGGTTGCCTACCACAAAGACAAATATCTGCGCCGTTATCAGAAAAAGTTCATCGATCTATTAGAGCAGTTGGTTTTGGACAATGGCGTCACAAAGCTGGAAAACCGATCTGACTTTGCCGCAAAGGGGCGCTAGTGTGGTGTCCTATGCTGTTTGACGATTTCAGCGCGAATAGATCCCAGATTTCCCTCTGCACTCTTCTGATATTATTGGTTTTTTATGAGTATTTACAGTGATTAACACCTCTTTGCGGGGAGAAAAAATGTTCGAGGTATGCCGTTGCTGGGTTAATGTTCGTCCAATGCGGTAACCAGTTGATTGAAGCTGGTGACCACCCTGGTGAGCTCAAATGACTTCAATCGAGTGACATTCTCCAGGTCGATCTTTCTCGGGTAGACAGGAACCTCCCCACCGGGCGCTTCTGTGACCATTTCCGGCTCGGTATCACAGGCGAAAACAATACTTGGTATGCGGCATTTTCCAGCCTGGGCGTAGATATTGGTCACCAGCGTATCGGCGATACCCCAAACCATTTTCGCTACAGTATTGGAAGTGGCTGGGGCAATGATCAGTCGATCATATCGGCCCTGATAAAACAGACCAACGGGTGATGCGCTGGCCGTGGTATCCCGAAAACAGGTGAACCGTTCACGCAACAGTTGCAGATCAATGTCATACATCGGTAACACCTCGGCGGCCGCCTTGGTAAGAAACAGATCAACTTCCGGGCGTTGTTCCGCCAGTGCCAGTGACTCTTTGAGGTAGTGCCCTGAACCGGTAATAGCCCAAGCTTCTCTTGGCCGGTCATATTTCGCCATATTGTCCCCGTCTTTGGATTGTCGCTTGAAGATCCTTGTGAGTGTAGGCAATTATGGGGCCAACACTATCGCTATTTGGGTGGGTGCCAATAGCGGCCTAGTTTCTCTCATTAATAGTACTGATAACACTACCATGCCCTGGGACAAAAGCCGATTTCATTATACCAACGCGCCGCAACATCAAGATTTGTTGGAGATGGAGCATATGATCAGCAGGCGGTTTCTGGAAGGAGAGAAGGAGAACCCAGGGAGAAGGCATTGAGGCGCCGTGCTACAGACAGTGGGTTGTTCAGACAGCAGACCATACCAGCCTGGATAGAAGATAACGGCTTCTTCCAGGGAACGAAAGAATTGGTATTTCAGCCTGAATGCCGAGAACGCGGCAGCCACCTTAGAGCTGCTTATAACGACAATATCACGGTACCGGTCATCAACTTTGTGGGCCGGAGAAGAGTATCAATATCGAGGGTGGTTTTGGTGATGATGTTATTTTTGGTGGCTCAGGGAGTGAAAATATTTCCGGTGGCGCAGGTAACGATAATCTTACAGGTGATTTTGGGGCTGATAAGCTAATTGGTGGCAGTGGTAACTATACCCTTAGAGGCTATGCTGGAGAAGATAGCTATTGGGGAGGGAGTGGTGCTGATCGTCTAGTCGTCGGTACTACTGATCGTGTTGTCCCTCCAGGTTGTGACTCAGGTGATGTGGTAGTAAAAACTGATGATGATGAGTCTTTATACGCTTTTCAAAGCGCTGAAAATTCACCTCAAGAGCAAAGTCAGGAAATCTCGAGCAACATGCTAAATCCTTTTGATCCACTCAGTCTGTTCAGTGGAGATGGGGCAAATCTTGGTGGGAACTGCTTTCCGCTCAATTTGATTTCAGCGAAATAGGTATATTGGTGGTCGGGGTTCAGCCCCGACCCGATTTGATACTCAGTGTAGGATTATTTGAGAGGTTCAGCGCGAGAGATTTGGTTTATTTCGTCCTGTCGAAACGATGGCTGTCCGATTGGTTTTTAAGAGATGAAAATCGTCAACGAGAATCTCTTGATATTTGTCAAATGCTATCTGGGGGGTGAGATACCAAACCGTTTCATCCGCCGGTAGAGGGTGTTTCGGCTCAGGTCGAGTTTTTTGGCAACTCGACTGATATTCCAATGCATCTCTTCAAGTTCGACCAACAAGGCATCCCGTTCAGCGATCGCCAGTGCGTTCAGTGGTGCTTCGGAACCCTCAGAGAGTTCATCGTAGAAAGCCGTTTCCCGAACTTCATCCGGTAGGTCGTCAACGGTAACTGTATTCTCTTCACATAACGCAGTTACAGTGCGCATGACATTCCTTAACTGCCTGATGTTCCCGGGCCAGCGGAAATTCTCAAGAATTTTCAGTGCTTCGGGGTCCCAATTCAAAGGTTCTTTGGTGAGGGTTTCTCGTTGACCGATATGTTTGATCAAATCGGCCTTATCGGTACGATCCCGCAGCGCTGGCATGGTGAGTGATAGGCCATGCAACCGATAGTATAGATCTTCACGGAAGGTTCCTTCTTCCACCATGCTATGTATGTCATGGTGGGTGGCACTGACCAGTTTGATCGAGACCTTAACCGGTTTCTCTCCGCCTAGGGGGGTAACCTCACGTTCCTCCAATACTCGCAGTAGACGGGCTTGGAGATGCAGCGGCATATCACCGATCTCATCCAGAAATAGGGTGCCCCCATCAGCCTGAAGGACCTTACCTCGACTGCCTTCACGGTTGGCGCCGGTAAAAGCGCCGGCCTTGTAGCCAAACAGCTCGCTCTCGATCAAGCTTTCAGGTAACGAGGCGCAATTCACCGCCACAAAGGCATTGTTGTAGCGAGAGCTGGCTTTATGTAATGCGCGTGCAAACATCTCTTTGCCGGTGCCGGTCTCTCCAAACAGCATGCAGGGGATATCTCTTTCAATCAGCTTGATGGCGGTTTTTACGTTGCGCGCCATGCGGGGTTCATTGAAGTGCAGCGCATTCAGAGCTTCCGCCCCAGGCCCCTCTGTATTTATTCGTTGAGCGTTCTTAGCTTTGCTTTCCCAGGGAGCTACATGGCGGTGACTGCGACAACCTTTCTCTGGTAACTGAAGCGTGGCAAAGAAACGTTTACCATGCTGGGTCTCACGAATTGGAAAGGCATGGGAGTTTGCCTGTTTGAGCAGCAAGGTGAGGGAGGTGGTAAAGTGTTGTTGGATATGATGTCCGACAATCTCTTGCGGCGAATCTAAGTTGAGCTGAAACATGGCGCTTCGATTGATCGCCTGAATTTCACCCTCAGCGTTGAAGGCAATGGCGCCTTCACCCAGAGTGCTGATGAATTCGGAACGGGAGTGAAAGCGCAGTACAAAGGCCTCTTTCATGGCACAGAAGAAGACTCGGTTCTCGATCACCTGGGCCGACATGTTCAACAACACCATGGTATGCTGTTGAGCCATTTTTGATTCGCTGGAAGCATCGAGTACCGCTAGAATCTCACCGTGAGGATCAAAGATCGGTGCAGCAGAGCAGGTCAGACTGGCGTTGCGGGCAAAGAAATGGGACTGCTTATGGATCACCAGAGGCTTCTGTTCAATCAAACAGGTGCCCATCCCATTGGTGCCCTGCACAGATTCACTCCAGACGGCACCCAGTTGCATACCAGCATGGGCAGCCGCATCGGTAAATTGTGGATCGCCGATGAAGTTTAGCAGTATCCCATCCTTATCGGTGAGCATGATCGCATGACCTGAGCCCGCCAGCTGTTGATAGAGATCGGTCATCTCAACCCGGGCGATATCCAGTAGTCGCTCATACTTGTGCAACCGCTCACGCAGATCTTGGCGATTGATAATGACTGGATCGGGAGAGGTGCCTGGATCGAGGCCATGTTCTTCTGTACAGCGGCGCCAGGAGCGGAGAGTAATGTCATCAATTTCTGAGGATTGAACCAGATGGCTGCCGCTCAAGGCTGCCCGCACAAGCTCTTCATGACTGATGATATCCTGGGGTAGGATGGAACTCTCCACAAGGCTCTCCTAAAGGTTGGTATAAAGTACATGTCATCTTTCCATAATGAGGTATTTATTATTTTGATAAGCACAATGAATGCATCTATTCACTGGCAACACAAGTGTATGACAAGTAGCCCAAATAGACAAATGTAAAACACGATTAAATTAGGGTTAACCCTATGTTCAGAAAAGAGTTTTCAAGCCCACAAATCATGGGTATTCTAAATCTCACCCCGGACAGTTTTTCGGATGGAGGCTGCTATAACAGGACTCAGGCTGTAGAGCGTGGCCTGGAGATGGTGAATGAGGGAGCTGATATCATCGATATCGGAGGAGAATCGACCAGACCAGGTGCCCAAAAAGTCTGTGCGTCCATGCAGTTAGAACGGGTGCTTGAAGTCATAACTGAGTTACGTGGTCGTCTGCCTGAAAACTATCCAATCAGCATTGATACTCGACTGAGTGAAGTGGCTTCTCAGGCAATTGCTCACGGCGCAACGCTGATCAACGATGTCTCTGCCGGAAGAGATGATCCACAGATGCTGTCGGTTGCTGCCTCAACCGGTGCGCCCATTGTCTTGATGCATATGCAAGGCAGCCCGGAGACGATGCAACAGGCGCCAATTTACCAGGATGTGCTATCGGAGGTGGTGTCATTTCTGGAAAGCAGGATTGAAGCGGCGATCAAGGCCGGGGTATCAAAAGATCGGATAGTGCTTGATCCAGGTATCGGCTTTGGTAAGAGAAGAGCACATAATCTCAAGCTTCTTGCCAACCTGAAACAGATCAAGGCCTTGGGGTATCCGCTGATGTTGGGTGTCAGTCGCAAAAGATTCATGGGTTCAGTTTGTGATGTCGATGATCCCAGACAACTGGTTGCGGCGACCTGTAGTTGTACGGCACTCGGTGTGATGGCTGGGGTGAATCTGTTTCGTGTTCATGATGTCTGGCAGAACCGGCAAGCGGCGGATGTTGCTTGGGCCATTCAGCAAGCTGCAGATGTTTCTGAGATCTCTTATTAAGACGGCACTACAAAATCCAGTGAAATAGATCTGCTACTTAAATCAAGGACTTTTATCAGACAAAAAAATGCCCTTCATGACTTGGGGAAAGTCATGAGGTGGGCATTAAGGGTGGAGGAACTGAATAGTTTGTGATCTATTCAATCGGCACTATTTGATCGCTTACTTAAAATGACATGAAGGCGCCGACATTAAAGCTGTTTGATTTGTCTGATCCGGCAGACAGTTCACTTTCCAATGAAGAGAACTCAGCAAGCAGTGTCAGATTTTTGGTCAGGCCGTGGTAGGCACCAACCGTGATGCGGGTGTTTTCAACGTCGACAAGTTCATCGCTCTCACTGAACGAGTAGTTAAGGCCCAGCTTGGTTTTGTTTAGTTTATAAGTACCCTGCAACATGTAACCCTGTGACTCTTCCGGAGTTCCATCTGCTGCACTGAAACCAGGCAGTACCAAACCACCAAGCGCCAGTGTGCTCATACCTTCACCGCTGAAGAATGAAGCTGCCACACCAATGTCACCGACGTCGACTTTACCGAACACATCGAATGCGGTAATTGATTCAGATGTACCGGCATCAGTGATGATGTCCTGTGTCAGGAAGGTTGCAGAGACACTTCCTGGAACAGAGCCTTTCCAACCATAAGCGACTTTGCCATGGAAACCTGGGTTACTCCCGCTTTCGCCGCCGTTGGCATCCATTGGTTGAAAGATACCAATGGTGCCGGTCACTCCATTCAACGATGGTGTTGTGTAGTTGATCTGCGTAAGACGATCGACATAAACATAGCCGTAACCCAAACCACCCAAAGTGGTGTGCCCCGGTTCCGCTGGCGTAAAGCCCGCGCCAATTCCGATCAGTGACATATCGGCGATAATGGCATCGAAGCCAAACAGGCCAAAGTCTCGGCCGAATTTAAAACTTCCCATTCCCTCATTACCAAAGGTCAGGAAAATCTGCCGGGCATCAACAGTAGAGAAGCCTAAAGCCTCGTTACTGTTCGTGCCATAATAGACGCCAATCGTTGCGTTCAGGTCGTAGCCATCCTGATTGGTGCCTGCACTGAAAACTAATGCGGCAGGTAAAAGACCATTCTGTACTGAAGAAACATCGTCTGGATTACCATCTTCATCGACTGCCCCTGCGCACTGAAGACTTGTCAAAGTAGTGCCACCACTTTGAAGATCGCCGGCATCACACGTGGTATACACATAATGTGCATTTACATTGCCCGTTAGACCCAGTTTCCAATCTCCTGACTCCCACGAAACTGCCTGGGCAGAGACTGAAAATGCGGTTAGCGCTGTACTGCTCAATATGAGTGAAATTTTATTTCTCATCACGTTCTCTTCTCCGGAATTGTTGGTGATATGCAACGCCAAATGCAGCTGCNNNNGGCGTATTCATTCCGCAGGCAGATAATGGGCCAACATCGGATTAATTCATATAACTTATTGATTATTTGAGAATTAAAATTTCGTTTGAAGTGCGCTTTTTATACTGTTCTATTAACTGTTGTCTCTTAGCTGAAAAACTGTAACAGAAATGTCACAACGTTTTTTTGTGTCTCGTGTTTGCAATTACTCCACTCATGATTAGCCTGCGGACACCTGGATAGCACAGAATTTAAACTCAGGTATCTTTGCTGACGGATCGAGTGCTTCATTGGTTAACAGATTGGCCGCTGCTTCGTGATAGCAGAAGGGTAAAAATACCTGTCCTTTTGACATGCCCATATCGGCTCGGGCATAGGCTGTCACCTCCCCACGCCTTGACTGCAGTTTGATCGGGCTGCCTGGTGAAATCGACATTCTGGCTAGCTCTTCCGGATGCAGGCTTGCCACTGGAACTGGCTCGATTTTATCCAAGGTTTTTGCTCGTCTGGTCATTGCGCCGGTATGCCAATGTTCCAGTTGTCGACCGGTGATGAGTACCCAGGGGTAGTGCTGATCAGGTAATTCATCGGCATTGGTAAATGGCGCTGGTGTAAAGCTCGCCTTGCCGGATGGTGTGGGAAACTGATCAGTGAAAATCACTGGCTGGCCAGGATCATTCTCATCTTTGCATGGATAGGTTACGGAACCATCCTGCAGCAGTCGCTGCCAACTGATTCCGGCAATACTCGGCATAGCCTGACGCATCTCATCAAACACCTGTTTGGGGTGTTCATAGTGCCAGTCGAGTCCCATTCTGTTTGCCATCTCCTGGATGATCTGCAAATCCTGTCGAGCTTCGCCCGGTGGATCAATGGCCTGATGAGCGAGCTGAACCCGTCGATCGGTATTGGTAAAACTCCCCGTCTTCTCAGCAAAAGCCGAAGCGGGCAGAATGACATCGGCAAACCATGCGGTTTCTGTCATGAAGATATCCTGTACGACCAGATGCTGCAGGCTTGCCAGTGCTTTACGGGCATGATTCAGGTTGGGATCGGACATGGCCGGGTTCTCGCCCATGATATACATGCCGCGGATGGTGTTATCAGTGATCGCATGCATTGTCTCAACAACTGTCAAGCCGGGATTCGGGTCAAGGGTCGTCTGCCAAAGTGTCTCGAATTTTTGTCGGATCTCTGGGTTATCCACCCGCTGATAATCGGGAAACACCATCGGGATCAATCCCACATCCGATGCACCCTGTACATTATTCTGTCCGCGCAAAGGATGAAGCCCTGTACCGGGCCTACCGATTTGGCCGCTCATCAGTGACAATGAAATCAGGGCGCGCGCATTATCGGTTCCATGAACATGTTGTGAAACCCCCATACCCCATAAAATGATCGAGGCTTTGGATGTGGCATAGATTTTTGCTACCTTGCGTATGGTCTCGGCATCAATGCCACAGATAGGCGCCATGGCTTCCGGTGTAAAGTCGCGCAGATGCGTCTCCAACTCCTGATAACCTGTGGTTCGCTGTTTGATAAATGTATGATCAACCAGATCCTCTTCGATGATCGCCTGCATGATGGCATTTAACAACGCCACATCGGTATCCGGTTTGAACTGCAGAAAATGGCTGGCGTGACTGGCAATGGTGGTACGACGTGGATCCATGACGATCAGTGTCTTACCCGCCTTAACCTGATTCTTAATAAAGGTTGCGGCCACCGGATGGTTCTCTGTGGTATTGGAGCCTATGATCAGAATCACATCCGCTTCATCCACATCGGCCACGGGATTCGAGACCGCACCGGAGCCAATCATTTCCAGTAGGGCTACCACCGAAGAGGCATGACAGAGCCGGGTGCAGTGATCCACATTGTTGGTGCCGAAACCAGTACGAACCAGTTTCTGAAACAGATAGGCCTCTTCATTCGAACCTTTTGCTGAACCAAAACCAGCCAAGGCGGAAGGGCCGAGTGTGTCGCGTAAATTTCTTAGTCCATCTGCGGCATATGAGAGCGCCTCTTCCCAGCTCGCCTCACGAAAGTCAGCGAAAGGGTCATCATGGTCGAGTGCTAGTACAATCTGTTTTGGCGCATCATCACGGCGAATCAGTGGAACTGTCAGGCGATGTTTGTGGTGAACATAATCAAATCCATAACGTCCTTTGACACAGAGTCGGTTTTTGTTGGCGGGTCCATTCCGTCCGCTCACATAACGGATCTGATTATTGTCTACATGGAAGGTGAGTTGGCAGCCAACACCGCAATAGGGGCAGATGGAATCGACCTGTTTCTCTGTCTCTTGCTTGCCAGCCTCGTTTGCTGGCATCAATGCACCTGTGGGGCAGGCTTGTACGCATTCACCACAAGCAACACAGCTACTGTTTGCCAGCAGCTCTTCACTGTCGAAGACGATCGTTGCAGCAGAACCCCGCCTGGCATAGCCAATAACATTGTTAACCTGAGTTTCGCGACAGGCGCGTAAACATCGGTTGCACTGGATGCAGGCATCGAGATTTACCGCGATAGCCGGATGAGAAAGATCGGCGGCTGGTGGTACCCGAGCAGGGAAGCGTGGTTGACCAACCGACAATGCTTTCGACCAATGCTCAAGCTCATTATTTAGTGTGTATTGTGAATCCACCATATCGGACTGCAAAAGTTCCAATACCAGTTTTTGAGCATGGAGAGGACGTTCACTCTGACTGTTGATCACCATCCCTTCCGTCGGCATGCGGCAGCATGAAGCGGCCAGAGTCCGTTCCCCTTCGATTTCAACCACGCAGGCCCGGCAATTGCCATCGGCTCTCAATCCATCTTTGTAGCAGAGGTGAGGAATCTCGATACCGGCCCGTTGGGCAGCCTTCAAGACACTCTCTCCAGGCATTGCCTGGATTGGATTTCCATCCAAAGTGAAATTTACCGAGGCTGGTGCTGACTTTGGGTCACTCGTCATGTTCCAACTCCTGGGGAAAATATTTCAAGACGCTTATCATGGGGTTTGGTGCGGCCTGACCCAGACCACAGATCGATGCATCGACCATTACCGACGAAAGCTCATCCATTAATTCGCGATCCCAATGGGATTTTTCCATCAGGCTGACCGCTTTCTCTGTACCAACCCGACAGGGTGTACACTGTCCGCAAGATTCGTGTGCAAAAAAGCGCATTGCATTGATGGCCGCATCCCGTACGCTGTCTTGTTGAGACAGTACAATGATCGCAGCAGAGCCGATGAAACAGCCGTGAGGTTGGAGGGTATCGAAATCGAGTGGGATGTTGGCCAAAGAGGCGGGCAGAATACCGCCAGACACGCCACCCGGAAAATAGGCATACAGCTCATGTCCCTCAAGCATGCCGCCGCAGTACTCATCAATCAGTTCTAGCAGAGTAATGCCGGCTGGAGCGAGATGAACCCCCGGTTTTTTGATTCGGCCACTCACTGAGAAACTGCGCAGACCATGCCGGCCATTGCGTCCCTGTTGAGTAAACCAATCTGAGCCTTTCTCCAACAACTCTCTTACCCAATAGAGGGTTTCCATGTTGTGTTCCAGCGTGGGTCGGCCAAACAGTCCAACTTGTGCAACATAGGGGGGGCGCTGACGTGGCATGCCGCGCTTACCCTCAATGGATTCAATCATCGCTGACTCTTCCCCGCAGATATAGGCGCCAGCACCTCGGCGCAGATGAATTGGCGGTAGGGAGCAGGGTGGGTCTGATTGTAGGGCCGCAATTTCTTGTTCCAGCAGCTTGCGAATGGCGGCATATTCATCTCTTAAATAGATATAGATTTCGCTGATGCCTACAACCTTTGCAGCAATTAGAGTACCCTCTAAAAATCGATGGGGATCCCGTTCCAGGTAGAATCGGTCCTTGAATGTGCCAGGCTCTCCCTCATCAATATTGATGGCCAACAGTCGTGGGGCGGGTTGATCTCTGAGAATTCGCCATTTGCGGCCAGCGGGAAAGCCCGCGCCGCCCAATCCTCTAAGATTGGCGTCTTCCAGTGTTTCGATGACCTGTTCGATGGAATAATCGTAATCCTGATTGTTGTCAGGGTCACTGCTTTGAACCTGTTGCAGTAATTTGTAACCGCCCAGATCGCAATAGGCTTGGTAACTGAGGTGGTTTTCAGGTAGATCGGGTTCAGTCACCCCAGCTTCAACCAGTTCACTTACCTGCGCCAGATCAGCTTCAGAGACAGGTCGTCTGCCAACAACTGCAACCGGAGCCTCCTGACATCGCCCAACACAGGGAACCCGTTGAATTCGTAGTTTATCGCCCAGCGCCTCAGTCAATTGATCAACCAATTGTTGTGCACCAGCAACAGCGCATGAAATGGACTCACATACCCGAACAGTCAGTGGAGGGGGAGGTGGTTGGCCCTCTTTTACCAAGTCAAAATGGTGATAAAAGCTGGCAACCTCATAGACCTCAGCAGTGGATAGATTCATCTCGTAAGCGAGTGCACCCAGGCTATTCATTGAAATGAAACCCTGATCATCCTGTATTTTATGCAGCGCCTCTATGAGCAGATCCGGACGACGAGGCATCTCTCCTAACAACTGACGAACATGCTGCAAAGCAGTTGGGTCGATATTGCGACCTTTGCTTTGACCAAAACGCCTCTTTTGTGGTTTTACTGAAGGTGACAATGAATTTCTCTTGAGGTGGTATCGGGCTCTTGTGGATTACTGTCTGCAATTCATGTGCCATTTAATTGATTGGGGCCGCAATCGATCATCTAAGCTACGCTGTTGAGACACAATCCGCAAAGCATCACCCGGCGCAAGAGAAAGACGGTTTAGCACTGCTCCACTTTTCTGGCACAGTGACATCAGCCTGTCACTGCAACAAGACAGCTTTTGTTGATCTAAGAATCGTGGCAACTAAACCATATATTTTATGGGTATAAGCGAGTGAATTGGGTTTTTATCTCGTCATATTGACGATTCACCGCCGATTCATTACAGCGCTGACTCCGTGCAAGATTGACTACTGTTTCACCAATTACTTTGGCCGGCGAACTCGACAGGAAGAGGATGCGGTCGGCCAGTTGGGTCGCTTCGTGTAGATCATGGGTGACAAAAATCACGGTTGTGCGCTTGATTGATAATATCTCCAGTAGCAGCTGTCTGAGTTGGACAGCAGTAGGGTGATCCAAAGAGACAAAAGGTTCATCCATAATTAAAAGAGAGGGCTCGATAACAAAGGCGCGGGCCAGAGCAGCGCGCCTCTGCATTCCGATTGAAAGCTGGGCTGGATGATAGGTTGTGAAATCACTGAGACCGGTCGCGTTTAGCAACGATTTGATCTGCTCTTGCTTGGCCTTTGGCTTGTCCAATACCAAGGCGATATTGTCATAGAGGGTAAGCCAAGGAAGCAACCTGGGATTCTGAAAGACATAGCCCAGCTTCTCTAAATGGCGGCTGCTGCCATTCTGCCAGTGAATCGCCCCATCGAACTCCTTATCTAACCCTGAAATGATCTGTAATAGGGTACTTTTTCCACAACCGGATGGGCCGACTAGTGCAACAAATTCACCCTCATTGAGGTTTATCTGTATATCATTCAGAACACTCAGTAATCTTTCTGAGTCACGCTTTTTGAAGCTTTTGTTTTTAACGTCGATATCTAACATGGAGCTATCCGCGCCAACGATTGATTTTACGCTCTAAGGGTTGTAACAGTGCGTATTCAATGGTCAGCATGATGAGGATAAAGGAGAAGCTGTAGGCCATGATGCCGGTGACATCAAACAGCTGAAAGTAGAGATGCAGCTGAAAACCTACGCCGTTGCTGCGACCTAACAACTCCACGACCAGCACGATTTTCCAGATCAGCGCAATACCTGAACGGGCCGCTACAGCAAAAAAGGGCAGCAACTGAGGCAGGGTGATGTAGAGTACGATTTTTCGTCTGCTGAGATTAAAGCTGCGCGCCATTTGGTTGTACTCTTCATTCAGGGTACGTGCCCCTTCACGCATGGTCACAATGACATTGGGAATCTTGTTGATCGCAATAGCAAAGATCGCCGTAAGCTCCTCCAAGCCAAACCAGACATAAGCTAGGATAATAATGACCAGGGCAGGAATATTGAGAAACACGATCAACCAGGGATCGAGAAACTGGTCGGTTAGTCGTGATATTCCCATCATGATGCCAATGATACTGCCCACCAACATGGCGATCACAAAAGAGATCACCACTCGCTGCAGGGTTGCACTAAGATGAAACCAGAGTTGGCCGTTCAGCAACTCTTGCCAGACCAGGGAGACCACTGCATTCGGGGTTGGCAGCATACTGTTCTGCCACCAGATGGCGGCGATGCGGCGATGTGACATTTTAGCTACAACAGCAATATGGAAGAGAAATGTCGTATGTAAACGGAAAAGTTCAAAATTCTAAACTCTAGTGCCTGTCCAGAATGTACCCTTGGCAAGCTGCGTGGTATTACCAACAAGTTTTTTGCCACCCAATTTTAACAGGACATCAAACAGTCGTTTTGCATCATTCTGTTCAGTCATACCCCATTGTTTGGGAATGCCGGCTCTAAAGCCATCACGAAGCGCCAGAAAAGTGGCTTCATCAGGGGCTTTCATCAATGGTCTTAACTTTTCCCACTCCTGGTCAGACTTCAGCATGATCTGCTTTGCTTCGGTGGTTGCACGGATGAAACCCTGAATCAGATTTTGATGTTGATCCGCCCAGGCTTCATCAAAAACATAACCGACAAAAGGCACCTGGCTGTGGATGCCTAAGCCCCGGGATAGGTCCTGCACAGCGATTAACTGCTGCATACCTGTGGCTTCCAGTCGTGCTACATAGGGCCAGAAGTTGAGCACTGCGTCGATGCGTCCCTGCTTCAGTTGTTGATTCAGCAGCGGTGGGGCAGCGAACACCGGAGTAAGTACCTTACTCAGCTCAATACCTGTTTGTTGAAAGGCGAGGGCCTGTAACAGCAGCCAGCTCTTGTCCAATGGGCCGCCAGCAATACCAAGTCGTTTGCCCTGAAGATCTTGAATGGCTTTAATTGTGGAGTCCTGTGAGACAACCAGAGCACCTAAGGCTGTGGAGTAGGGTATAAATGTAAAAGCTTTACCCTCGTTACGTTGTCTTGAAACCCAGATCCAGTCACTGACGGCAATATCAACTGAACCGGACTGAAGAGCTACCATGGTTGCCTGTTTACCCGCCATTTCCATTGCATCCAAACTGAACCCATATTGATGATCTAGATTGTGCCGTTTTATGACATTGAGTTCCCAATTTACTGTGCCAAACTTTAACACTGCCATTTTTATGCTGTTGGCAGAAAAAGTGCATGTCGTGTTCAGTAGGAGAATTAAAGCGAGAATAATTGGCGCTCTGGTCGCAATGGGATAACAGGTTTTGCGGCTTACCAATGTCTTACTAGGATTCATCTACCCTCCAACAGGTTGGTCTATTTTTATTGCAGCTCTCTGCCAGAAATGAAACAAGTTATGACAACTCATCAAAATGGCATTTTTATTAATTTTGGCAAAATATATGCCAATCGGCTTCAACTTGATACTAGTTTAATATTTCAGAAGATACTCAAAATGCAATATAGATCGACTGACTCGACATTAGGCATGTTAGCGATTTTGTTAGTATTCTCTTCAACAAGTCTGGCTGCCGGTGACAGCGCCCAGGAGATCGCTTCGGGTATCTATCTCAGACCAGGACTGCATGAGGATTTCTCCAAACATAACAGAGGCCAGATCGCAAATATCGGATTTATCGTTGGTAGCGAACGGGTGGCGGTAATCGACACTGGAAGCAGCTACCTGCAGGGGCTGCGCCTTAGAAAATTGATCAGGAGAGTAACTGATCTGCCGATTGCTTACATCATACTGACCCATATGCACCCTGATCACGCCTTGGGTACGGCCGCATTCAACCAAGATAAGCCAATTGTGATTGGCCATCAGAACCTTACAGATGCCTTGGCAAGACGGACGACTACCTACTTAAACAATATGCAGCGATTGTTGGGCGTCAGTGCAAAAAATACCCAAGTCATCATGCCAACGAAGCGAGTGTCCATAGCTGAAGCAATCCACTTGGATCTCGGTGACCGAAGGTTGGAATTAAAAGCTTATCCGACAGCACACACCAATAATGATCTAACTGTTTTTGATGTAAAAACGGGTACATTGTGGCTTTCGGATCTGCTTTTCGTTGAGCGTATCCCCGTTGTGGATGGCAGTCTATTGGGATGGTTGAAGGTTATGGACACTCTACTTGCCTCTGATTGTTATGATTTATCAACAGGAAACAGTCAACGCTCAATAAGCCAAAATGTTCAAAAACAGCAACCCTGTTACCCGATCGCACGGATTGTGCCTGGGCATGGACATGTGGTGACCGAATGGCGTTCAGCATTGGCAGCTCAATATCGTTATCTTGATGGCATTGCCAATGAGATTCGCCAGGTAATCAAAGAGGGTGGCACAATCACTCAGGCTGTTCAAACGGTCGGCCAGGATGAACAGCCCAATTGGTTGTTATTTCAAGAATATCATGGACGTAATGTAACCGCTGCTTTTGCCGAACTGGAGTGGGAGTAGTCGTTTGGGTTAAGCACTACACCCACTGGATAAATTAGCGAATTATAAACAAATATATGTATCGAACACTCTACGTGCTGTTTGCGTGTGTTTGGCACATGTTTCACCTATCGAGGATACTATTATGACAGTTGTCTCATCTATGAAACAGATATACAGGCAGTGGATCAGCTTGATTGTATTGGCAGGTATATCTTCAAGTATTTTATTATTGCCAGTTCAGGCTACGGCAACAGAGAGTGATAACCGGTGGTTTCAGATTAAAAGCACATTGATTGGGGATAATCATATTAAAGAGGGACAGGAGATTCTCAGCCTGGAAACGCCGAAAAGGGCGATGGATGCAGCAATCGTACCGATCACGATTGGATCGAAATTCACTCAAACACCAGAGCGATATATTAAAAAACTCTATATTGTTATTGATAATAATCCGTCACCAGTAGCCGCTGTATTCTCATTTCCAGGAAATCATGATTGGAAGCATATATCTACTCGGGTTCGAATCAATGCCTATACAGAATTGCGGGCTATCGCAGAGATCAGTGATGGTAATCTCTACATGGTGAATAATTATGTGAAAGCCTCTGGCGGTTGTTCTGCACCATCCTTAAAAGACCCGGCGGCCGCAGCGGCTCAATTGGGACGGATTAAATTCCGTTTAGCCGAGTCATTCAGCCCAGGAGACATGATGCCGACTCAATTGATGATAAAACATCCAAACAATTCCGGCTTACAGTTCGATCAGATATCCAGGCATTATATTCCCGCAGATTATATTCGGACGATACAGGTGACCTACAACGGAGATGAGGTGTTTACTGTTGATACCGATATCTCTATCAGTGAGGATCCAAGTATTCGATTTGGTTTCTCGCCTGAAAAATCCGGTGTTTTGGAGGTGCATGTCAAAGATTCAAAAGGTAGAACCTTCTCACATAGTACAAACCTGACTGAACAGAGGTCATGATTTACTTCATCTTCGGATTTGTGGGTCGCACTTGCAAGAGAGATACAGTTTCTATGTTTTATCACCCCTCATAGCTCTCCCAGATTGCTCCTGGGAGAGGGAGGTTTTGGCCGACTCCATGTTGTACTCTGGATTACTTGTGCAGAATGAAAATATTAACCTTCGCTTATTTAAAAACAACGCAAGGTAGTATCAGCTTGCACATCCCGTAACTTAGCCACAGCTTTTTGAGACCAAGTTGAACTCTTATAGATGGCGTTTCTGCCAGCATTCGACATCTGTTGTAGACTCAGCAGGGTGGAAATTTGAACATATTCATCATAGGGTATTTTCTTTTCAATCATATCGATACTGCAAGAGCACTTTTGCATAATATCGTAAGATTGACCATTTGAGGCCATGCAACCGATGACATAATCCACTTTGGCAGAAGTGGGATATTTCTGATTCTGATTATTACTGTGTTTATCGCACTCATCAGCGATTGCAAGTGGAAAATAGAGTAATCCTAAGGCAAGCGGATAGACTAACTTGGAGCGTTTATTTTTCATGAGGACCTCAATCTTTACCATATCTAGTCAATTTAAGCACCAGGTGTAACTTGTTTAAAAGTCATCTCTTCATCGATCAATGGTTGCTTGCCATTCTCACCGAGAACCTGTGTATGGATACGGTAAACACCGCCTGGTACATGATCTGAGAAGAGAAATTCATAGCGTTTATTGGCATAAAGCTTGAAGTTTTGGGCGTTTGGGTCTCCAATAAATGGGGTGATGACAATTTCAGTTCCCTTAACCTTCTCTCCGTTGAATTCAAATGTCACCTCATCTACTTGCTTAGGTTTTCTAAATGAGTTTCTGATTCTGTTGCGAAAATAGCCATTCCATCCTCCGGTATCCCTCGACATGAGTGAGATATCCCGCTCCAGAAAGTGGATGATTACCGGGTTACCGGTGTAGGACTTGGCCGGTGTAAAGTCGATGTGATTTTCGCCACTTAGGAAATCAAACTCTAGATCACGCTTTCCCTCACTAACAATATTCGTGACACGTATGCTGATCTTGTCATCAAAGCGCTCGTTGTCAGTTCTGCTTCTAAACTGGTAGTTGAGTTGACTGCCTTTTGTGATACCTACAAGGTGATCCTTAAAGAAAATCAATTTCTGCGCTTCATTCAAATCCGGTGGTGGCAAAATTTTTGTTTCTGCCAACATGGGTGTGGAGCATAAAAGTGTGAAAGTTATTGTGAAAACAATGCTACGCATAAGCATAAGCGGTAACTCCTATAGCGATACAATTTGTTATCGTTTGAAGCAATAGAATGATTGTTTTGGAAGCTTTGATAAGTCCTAACTGAGCAGACTGGCGACTTGTTCAGAGGTTCCTGGCAGATCACTCTATGGTTATTGTTATTGCGTCCAATTTTGGACAGTAAGCGATTTAATGTTCATTTGCTGCTAAACAGGCCAAAAAACCTGGCTAAGAATCCCTTTGGTTCCTCTACATCACTTGTACTGGAGTCGATAGAAACGACTGAAGCGCTTTGCTTTGCAGCTACTGACCCTGGATTTGCGGCCGTTACAGTTTGATTCTGTCTGGACATGATATGTCTATTCAACATGGAATCTGATGGTGGTGCCTGTAGCCATCTTTGACGTTTCATCTCAACAGTGGATTCGAAGTGACGCTTGAGGATGGAGTCTTCAGGGAAACTTGGGGAATGCATCGTCTAATCCTCTTTTTATAATCTTGATTTGGATGGGTGAGAGCCTTCCATGGCGCTATGATCCACCGGCCACAAATACACCAAATGCTCTAGGGCTTTCGCCAGTAGGTATATGTTTAAGTATTTTCAATGATTTACTATCAATAACTACCATCTCATTATCAAACCAGTTGGCGATATAGATCCGGTCATTAATTGGGTCGGCAATGATTCCTTCCGGGTAATCGCCTATTTCGAGCCTGTGGGACTCTTGCAGTTTGTCAGGATCGATGACAGACAGAGTGTTATCATGCTGGTTGGTGACAAATACCCGTTGGTTATCTGGTGTGACCGCGATGCAATAGGGGGTGCTGCCGACCGGAATTGTGGCAATAACAGTCAGAGAAGAAACATCAATCACACTGACATTATTGCTCGCAACATTCGCGACATAGAGTCTTTGATCTTGTGGATCAAGGCGTATACCAAAGGGTCGTTCACCGACATTAACTCTTGAAATTGTGCGAAATTTTTCAGTATCGACTACAGATATTCTATTGTCATCCCGGTCTGCGACATAGAGCCGATTGCCATCTTTGCTGATCGCCAATCCGGAAGGGGAGTCGCCAACCGGAATTTTCGCCAATATCCTCAGGTCACTGCCATCGAGCACATAGACCAGGTCTTCGTACCAGTCAGCAACATAGAGCCGATTGCTCGAACTGTGGAGTGCTATTCCCAAGGGCCCCAGACCGACAGACTGACGCGAGAGGGTGGTCAACTTCTCTCCATCGAGAAGATAGACATCCCGGCTTTCCGGATTGGTGACATAGATACGCTGGCCACTGTCTGAGACCGCGATGCCAGCAGGCTTGCTACCAACCTTGATGGTGGATGACTCTTGCAGAGTTTCGAGATTGATGACTGAGACAGAGTCATCGCCCTGATTGGTGATAAAAGCGAAGGATTTCGCCAACAGATTATCACTACCGATGAATGCAAGCAGGCCTATCAGGACTGGCGAAATCACTCGGTTCATGGTCAATCTGCTTAGGAACCCTTTTCCATAAGCTTCTTGAGATTCTCCAGGCCACTTTTGTAGACGCCTGTGACGGCATCTTTTGCAGCCTGATCATTGAGTTCTGCTGGTGGATCATTGTTTGGATATCCTCGGTAGAAGGCGCCTTTCCAGATGACTAGAGAGCCGTTCTCCGTCGCTTTCACAGTGAATGTTGAAGAGTAATTCGTGACCGGCAAAACCTTCACATCGACTGAGGTGATTTTGTATTTGAACATCTTTTTTGCGTCGTCGTGTTTTTTTAACTCTTCATTGATTATCCCACCATTCACCAGAGTCAGGATTCTTTTCGCCCCCTTTTTATTACCACCGCTACCTTCAGTTTGGGCGATAGCCGGATGCCAACTCATATCATTAAAGTTCTTTACCATATCCCAGACTGCATCCGGTGAGGCAGAGATATCCTGTTTTACAGTAATTTTTTGTCGTGTTGGGCCATGGGCATTGGCAATAAGAGTGCAACTGAAAAGCACTACAAAAAGCACGAAACATAATTTTTTCACGAAAACCTCCAGGCTTCTAACAGATTGTTATTTTGTCGATATACTTGTAGTGCAGCAATAATCGTGCCTGCGACTATGATCTGTATATATTAGCTTATATTGGTAGGTCTATTCTCGGGATAATATCCCTTCATTACCTATTAACAGAAGTCTATGATGTGACTCAATGTTGTGCTGTTTGGCCAATATCACATTAGACCTTATGAAACAGATCGATAGACAAAGTGTGTCATCGCTGACACTGATTGGTTCACAGTAAGATATCGAGTATCAGTGATCCAAATGTCTTTTTGCAGGCTGTTGATGGTATAAAAATTGCACTAAGCATTGACGATTCTTCCTTTTGAACAGTCTAGGAGATGCCTTGATAAAACCGCTGTCAAAAATAGTAGCGATGAATATCCAGTCAACCATTATTTTGGTGGGTATATTGTTTCTGGCTCCATTGCATGCTGATGTGCTTAACATACAGATTGGCTTAATCACTCAAGAGGAGGGACGTCATATCCCTCTCTCCCTACTACAGCCGGAAATTGAAGACATCGGCGAATCGGGGTCAGAGCAGGGAATCAAAGATAACAATACAACCGGGCAGTTTACCGATCAGTCATTCACGCTTACGGTTAAAAAAGTAAAGCCTGATGAACCGATAAAACAGGCCTTTAAAGAACTCCATGATCAGGGAATAAGGCTTTTCCTGCTTAATTTGCCTGCGGAAAAGATTTTGCGAGTCGTTGATCATCCAGTTGCTAAATCGAGTTTATTGTTCAACATTGGCGCAACAGATGACAATCTGAGATTAACCGATTGTCGAGCCAACCTGTTACACACCATACCCAGCCGTGCGATGATGGCCGATGCCCTGGCACAATATTTGGCCTGGAAACGCTGGAATGAGTGGTTCCTGGTTGTCGGACGTCACCCTCAGGACAGAGCCTTTGCTGCATCCCTGAAACGTGCGGCTAAACGTTTTGGACACAAAATCGTTGAACAGAAAGCGTGGAACTTCGAACCGGGCGCAAGACGTACCGACTCAGGTCATACCCGTGAACAACAGGTGGTCAATGAGTTCAGTCAGGTTGGGGATTATGACATTCTGATCGTCGCAGACGAAGCGGATGAGTTTGGCGAGTTTCTTCCCTACCGTACCTATCTTCCCAGGCCTGTCGGTGGAACCCAGGGTCTCTCAGCCGTTGCCTGGAGTGGTGTCCATGAACAGTGGGGGGCTACCCAGTTTCAACGTCGATTCAATCAGCAGTATGGTCGCAGGATGACCGACCGAGACTTCTCTGCCTGGCTGGCGGTACGCAGTATCGAAGAGGCGGCATCCCGTACCGCCAGCGGTGAGATCGAAAAACTGAAATCCTACATCATCAGTTCAAAATTCAACCTAGCGGCTTTTAAAGGCAGACCGGTTAGCTTTCGCGACTGGAACCACCAATTGCGCCAGCCACTGCTTATCACCTCAGCAAAATTAGTCATTTCGGTTTCCCCGCAAAAAGGCTTTCTTCATCAGTTTACAACCCTTGATACGCTGGGCTATGACCGTCCTGAGAGTAGATGCAAAAAATAGTGCTTAGCAACAGAACAATAAATGAGGCGTCGATCAATGGTACTTAACAGATCTCTAAAAAGAAATGTAGATACGCTACTCCATGGTATGGCCGTATTTGTACTTTTAACTTTGCTGAGCATGCCGGTTACCGCCTATACCATCTATGTGAGCAGTGAGAAAGACAACAAAATATCTGTTATTGATGGTAAAAGCCTAAAGGTCTTGGATGAAGTCTCTGTCGGTGAGCGTCCTCGTGGAATCGCATTGAGCAAAGATGGTAATACCCTCTATATCTGCACCAGCGATGCGGATCATATCGAAGTTTTAGATCTACAGACTCTGAAGGTCTCTCACACTCTTCCTTCCGGGCCGGATCCCGAACTGCTTGTTCTAGGTCCTCAGGGTAAATATCTCTATGCAGCCAATGAAGATGACAACATGGTAACCTTGGTGGACATCGATAAACGCTCGAAGGTGACTGAAATTCAGGTTGGGGTTGAACCTGAAGGGATGGGCATCAGTCCTGATGGAAAATGGCTGGTCAATACATCAGAAACCACAAACATGGCCCACTTCATCAATCTACAAACGATGAAAATAGAAGATAACGTACTTGTAGATCAGAGGCCTCGTGTCGCGCAGTTTTCCAATGACGGGAAACAGGTGTGGGTTTCATCGGAGATCGGTGGCACAGTCAGTGTTATCGATACTCAGAGCAGAAAAATACTTACAAAGATCAACTTTGAAATACCTGGCATTCATAAAGAGTTGATTCAACCAGTTGGTATTCAAATATCAGCGGATGGTAAACAGGCATTTGTAGCGCTTGGACCAGCTGCCAGGGTTGCGGTAATCGATACCAACACCTTTGAGATCAAAAAGTATCTACTTGTGGGACAAAGGGTTTGGAATCTAGCCTTCTCACCCGATGAAAAGTTTGTCTTTACCACCAATGGTGTCAGTAACGATGTCTCAGTCATCGATGTGGGTCGATTAAAAGTGAAAAAATCGATCAGAGTGGGACGTCTTCCCTGGGGGATCGTGGTACGGCCATGAGTGAAGCTGCACTGAATTTATCGGAGGTCAGCTTTTCCTACAGCAAACGTCAGGTTCTGGATGGCGTCAGCTTCACCCTTGAGCCTGGTGAATTCTGTGTCTTGCTGGGCGTCAATGGGGCGGGTAAGACCACCCTTTTTTCTTTAATCACACGACTGTTTGTCAGTCGTGGTGGATCAATTTCGATCTCTGGCCACGATCTAAAAAAACACAGCCGTAAGGCGCTGTCGCAACTTGGTGTGGTTTTTCAACAGCCTACGCTTGATCTTGATCTGTCGCTTATACAGAATCTCCACTATCACTGCGCACTCCAAGGGATGAATCCCAGTAAAATATCAGACCGATTACAACTGGCAATGGGTGAGATTGGGCTTGCTGATCGTGAAACAGAGCGGGTGCGTGCTCTGAGTGGCGGCCAACGACGACGGGTAGAACTGGTCAGGGCACTGTTACATCAGCCACGTCTGTTGCTGGCAGATGAGCCGACGGTCGGTCTCGATATCCATAGTCGCCAGGCAATTTTGAAACAGGTGAGGCGGCGCTGTCATGAGGATGGTATAGGGGTTCTGTGGGCGACACATCTGGTCGATGAGGTAGAGCCGCAAGATCAATTGATCATTCTTCATGGTGGCAAAGTACTTGCCAGAGGAAGTGCAGAAGAGATAATGCAACAGACGGGGACTGACAGTGTGAAACAGGCATTCAATTATCTCACACGAAGTGAAACATCATGAAGGTAGCCCAATATTACCGTTGCATGTGGGGGATTTTTGTTCGTGAAGCATTGCGTTTTATACACCAGCGTGAGCGTTTTTTGGGTGCTTTGGTCAGGCCGCTGGTCTGGTTGTTTATCTTTGCAGCAGGGTTTCGCTCAGTTCTGGGTGTTTCTATTATCCCGCCTTATGAAACCTATATTCTGTATGAAGAGTATATCGTGCCTGGTTTGGCCGCGATGATTCTGCTGTTCAGTGGCATGCAGAGCTCACTCTCCATGGTGTATGACCGGGAGATGGGCAGTATGCGAATGCTGATGGTCAGCCCCTTTCCACGCTGGTATCTGCTGCTCTGCAAACTGTCCGCAGGAACACTGGTAGCGATTGCTCAGGTCTATCTGTTTCTGGGGATTGCCTGGTTTTGGGATGTGCAGCCACCATTGATCGGTTATGTTTTGGCTTTTCCTGCGCTTCTTTTATCGGGATTGATGTTGGGCGCTCTAGGTCTATTACTCTCATCCGCCATAAAACAGCTGGAAAATTTTGCTGGCGTAATGAATTTTGTCATATTCCCCATGTTCTTTGCCTCTTCTGCACTCTATCCGCTGTGGAGAATCAAGGATTCGAGTCTATATCTCTATGAGATCTGCCGATTCAACCCCTTCACGCATGCCGTCGAACTGATCAGATTCTCACTCTATGGTCAGATTGGTTGGGGGGCATTTTTTGCTGTTGTTGGCTCCCTGTTACTGTTCCTTGCTGGCGCGCTCTATGGTTATGATCCGGCAAGAGGATTGATGAGTAGAAAACAGGGCGGAGGATAGAAAATTAAGATGATAAAATTCAAATGGTTAATGGTGACTGCTGCCATCACCACTTCTGTCAATTTTAATCTGTATGCAGAGGCGTTGACTTCTCAAATCGCCAATTGGCCTTGTGATCAGGCTTATCTTCCTGAAGTTCCTGCTGCTGTTGTTTGGGCTGGTCCGTCAATTGAGGGATTGAACCACAAATGGCAACAGGATGATTCAATAGAAGCCATGGTGAGGCGCCTAGTCGCAGAAGAGTATGATCTTGAGAAGGCAGATGGGGATATTGCTGAGTTTGCAGAAAATCAACAGCCGGGTTTGAAGGATCAAAATCTCACTCTGCTCTTTGCCGGTGTGATCTCTCAGATGAATGAGCAACGTCAAAAGGCACTCAGCGGTATCATCCGTTATGCTGACGGACAGGCAATCCGCGCCGAACAACTCAGTGAACAACTCGATGAGATGATACGACTGCAGGACGATGCTTCAGCCGAGGCACAGCGGCGTCTGCAAGTTATGCAAAATGAGATGGAGATCAAACAGAGAATGTTCGATGAGCGAGAGTCATTCATTCAGCATCTCTGTACTAGGCCGAGATTGTTTGAGGAAAAACTTGGTGTTTTGGCCCGAACAATTGCTTACTACGTGGATTGATCAATGCCATCTCTCAATTGGAATGAGCTCCAATCGGTAAGGGGTGACTCGGTTGCAGGGGGAGTTGCCGAGCTTGCCAGTCAGTTGTACCGCCTGGATACCAGAAAACGTTGTTGTAGCCATAATCTACCGCTGCCCGCATCGCAGCATTCCATGACATCCAACAGTCAGCCTGGCAGTAGATCACGATGGCTAGAGACTTATTGTGTTTGCTTAAACGCGCCAGATTATCGCTAAAGTAGTGATCGAGCTCGGTGGAAAGCGCGCCAAATCCAACATTGGGTAACCAATAGGACCCTGGGATATTGTTTCTTGCAGGGGGTAACCACAAGAGATTATCAGGGCGATCTTTTGGCTTGATCGGAGTCGGTAGGACATCGATCAGCAGAACGGGCTGCTGTTTAATCAACTGCTGCAATTGCTCAGTCGTTACAGTCGATGCGGAGGGGACTGAATTTTTCTAACAACTCTCTCAATGAGCCTGTGTTTACCATCTGCGTCAAGGTTTGATTAGGTTATCGTTCGCATCAAGCAGTGGTATTTGGTAGTCAAGCAGGATTTTTTCGATTTCTGGTGCAAGTTTTTTCAATTCCGTGTTGAGTTGGTGTTTCCAGTTGTGTTCACGTCGTCTAATACCCATGGAGACGTTAAAGGCTAATGGTACATTGCCAATCTTCGCCGGTAATGGAACCACCGAGAGCGGTATTTCTTGATTCTTAGCTGCATAGCCGGCAATTGGCCCCCAGATGATCGCAAGATCAATCTTTTCTGAGGCGACATCTTCAACCGCCCGAGTGGCAGGAGAAAATAACCGAGTGTCGACCGTGCGGTGGTAGGATTTCACCTGATCCATCATGCCGTTATTCGTTAGCACGGTTGCAGGGGGGGTGCCTGCCACCAATCCAATTCGGAGTTGCTTCAACGCAGGGTCGGTCAGCGTAGTGACATTCAGACCAGAATCCTTTCGATATACCAGTGCATAGACTGAACGGTAGTAGGGATTGGTATTTTGTAGTAACTCGTTGACAGAAGTCACACCCATGACTAAATCGCAAAGTCTAACTTTCAAGGTGTTGCGCACAAAGCCGATGGTCTGAGGCCACCAGTGATAACGTAAAGTCCGCGCCAAGTCATCGGCGATCAATTGTGCAATTCGGTTTTCAAACCCTCGCATCGCTTTATTGGAGAAGGGTAAGTGGTTGGGATCGCCCAGGCTTTGCGCGCTTAAGTAAGACGAAGAACCTGTTTTTCGCATTTTCTCGACCTCCACTGCTTATACTATTGCAACATCCAATATTACAGCTGACTGAATCTATTCTAGCATGGCTGTCCCATGTCTTGATTTTTAATTTCAGACAGCTTATTTGTCAGCGATCATTTTTTTAACTTTTGGGAACTTAGCTGGTCGGCTCGCCCCAATGACTCCATCAGCACGTGCTTTCAAGTAAGCATAGAGATCAGAGAGGTTGGTTACTATGTTTACATTTTTTGCAAAAGAAGGCATGATTTTATTGTCCAATCCTTGACGGCCACTTATTACCACATTGACAAAATCACCCCAGGTCATCACTTTCAGGGATTCGATTAGCGCGGGTGCATAGCTGCTACCTAATCCTGCCGGGCCATGACAAACATGACAATCCGCATGATAGCGACGAAACCCATTGTATGTACCAAAGTCTACCTTACCATCTTCATAGTAATAGGGCTGATCAGGTGAAGGCTGAAAGCTTCTGTAATCAGCTTTGCTTGGTGCTGCATAACATGTAATCGTATAGGTGAGTGCAAGGGTTGCAAAAATAATGGGTTTACTAAAATTGAAATGCAGCATTTTGAGCCTCAAAAAACCTAGTGGTTGTATTCTCTGTTGAAGTTGTGCCGCCACCCATTTACGGGTGGCGGCGGGTAGAAGAGCGATACTTCAGCTCATTAATCGGGCAGTGAGAAAACTGTCAAGGTGCCGCCCAGTTGGGTGTAATCACTGAGTGAAGAGTAGGCGCCTACGGCGCCCAGACCAGCGTTAGGGTCGGTCAGGCCAGCCGCCAGACCAATACCTGCCAGGGTGTCTTAAAGCGATACAACTCTTTACCCGATTTGGCGTCTACTGCCTTCAGATAACCTTCCAGTGTGCCGTAGAAGACAACGTCACCAGCTGTGGCGAGCGCACCACTCCACACGGAGAAAGGTTCTGGATTCGACCAGGCGATTTTGCCCTTGTCGGCATCCCATGCGATGAAGTTACCCAGATGGTTGCCACCTGGTGCCGGATACATGGAGAGGGTTGCGCCAACATAAGGCTGACCCGCCGTGTATGAGACTTCAAAAGGCTCATAATCCATACAGACATGGTTGGTTGGTACATAGAACAGACCGGTGCGTGGTGAGTAACTTGACGGCTGTTGGTCTTTAGAACCTAGAGCTGCCGGGCAGACGCCAGTCGAGTTCACATCTTCGCCGTTCTGGTGAGTCGAGTATTTGGCAACGACCTGTGGACGACCTGTCTTCATATCCACATGTGTTGCCCAGTTGACGGCAGGATCATACTTCTCAGCCACCAGCAGTTCACCATTGATGCGATCCATGGTGTAGGCAAAACCGTTACGGTCAAAATGCACCAGCGCTTTACGCATTTTACCCTTGATCTTTTTGTCGACCAGAACCATCTCGTTAATGCCATCGTAGTCCCACTCATCATGTGGGGTCATTTGGTAAACCCAACGGGCCATACCGGTGTCCGCATCTCGGGCAAAGATGGTCATTGACCAACGGTTGTCACCAGGACGCTGAACTGGATTCCA
The DNA here is from genome assembly GCA_037382205.1 of Candidatus Thiodiazotropha sp. Classification (GTDB taxonomy): domain Bacteria; phylum Pseudomonadota; class Gammaproteobacteria; order Chromatiales; family Chromatiaceae; genus Thiodiazotropha. The sequence goes on along the minus strand of JARRQD010000077.1, from coordinate 1,913 downwards.
GGTACTCGGGTTACCGGATCCGTAGTAGATGAGGTTTTCTTCAGGATCGTATGAGTACCAGCCCCAGGTAGCGCCACCACCGATTTTCCACTGATCACCTTGCCAAGTGCTTATACCAGAGTCTTTACCGACAGGTTTACCAAGATGGGTTGTCTTTTTGGGATCAAGCAGGGTGTCGCTATCTGGGCCCATGGAATACCCACGCCATACCTGTTTGCCATCTTTCAGGCTGTAAGCCGTTAATGAGCCGCGTACACCAAACTCACCACCGGAGATGCCAATATAGACTTTGTCTTTGACAACCATTGGTGCTGCGGTGGAGGTTTCACCTTTGCTTGGGTCACCATTCTTTACAGACCATACCTTCTTGCCGGTTTTAGCATCGAGAGCAACCAGCGTGGTGTCTGCCTGAGACATGAAGATTTTACCATCACCGTATGCAAGGCCACGATTGACGGTATCACAACACATGACAGGAATGACGCTGGTATCCTGGCGTGGTTCATACTTCCAGATGATTCTGCCGCTGTCATTCAGGTCAAGTGCAAACACCTTGTTAGGAAATGGGGTATGTATATACATCACATCACCCATTACCAGGGGACCACCTTCGTGACCACGAAGAACGCCGGTTGAAAAGGTCCAGACAACTTTCAGATCTTTAACATTGTTTGCCGTGATCTGATTCAATTCACTATAGCGCGTGCTTGAGTAGTTGCCATTCGGCATCACCCAGTCATCCGCATTTTTTTGCATCTTCAAAAGCTCTGAATTCGCTGTGACACCACCTGCAGCAGCGAGCATGGCAGAGGCAGTGAAGCATATCGCGAGAACTTTGCGTTTTGCTGTTACCATAGTTCTTATCCTCGGGTTTTATTCATTAGTGAGACTGCCTCAATAGAGAAAAACTAACGATTCAAAAAAGCGACAATACAACCGTGCCTGAATCGAACTACTTCGCTATAGCTCCTCCATTACTCATTACCATCTCCTGTTTTTTGTATAAATATTGTGTCGCGTCAGTACAGGCAGTCCTATCAAGCGACATACAGTGCTGAGCAACTTGTGTGCCAAACAAAAAGACTTCGAACTGCAGCCGTTAAATTTTTTCCCGGAGATTTTGGCTCGAGTCCCGATATAGCGAGACATGGCGGTTCTTTAGACTGTTTTTGAGCGATATTGATGTGAGGAATGGCGCAATGGGTTTTTTCTCTAAGAGAATAAAATAGGACTGTGGGAAATAGGTGTAACCAATTGTATTGAAAGTAATTTACATGATTTTAGAAGGTATAATAAAGCAAATATAGTGACCATGTGCAAGCCGATTTATCGATTGATTCTGTTCAGTTTATTTGTTGATAGGTTTATATAACCATTTGATTTTAAAATTATATTTATTTTGAGTAGCAGTTGTCGTCACATCGCTTGGCGCTCAGATAAAAATAGGATGTGATTCATTTTCTCTATAGCTCGATTTACTGTGTGTCACCTCTGGGACACTTTATTTCAATGAAATTTAGCTGTTTTCTGTTACCAGAATTAAGTCTGGATTAAGAGATTTGTATCACTTTTTTAAATTGGCGACCAAACCAGGAGATTCTCATTGAGATCGTTAGGCACTCTGCCAGAGATCTCAATAAATGATAGATTTACAGATTAAGAAATCGACTCGTATGGTTAACAGTTAAAATTCCATCAGCGTAACCTGATTAGGTGACTGGTTAGAGGGAAGGTAACCAGACCGCTATCGCTTCATCGCTGATCATAATATCAGATACTACTAATATGAAATCGCTCTATCCACACTCTGAAGCCTATGCTGAACATAGAATCACTGTCGACAATATGCATAAACTCCATATCGAGGAATCTGGGGCAGAGCAGGGCATTCCCGTTGTTTTTTTGCATGGTGG